>CAVFJE010000021.1:0-8528 GCA_963622845.1 Dialister sp. CAG:486 | reverse complement strand
TCGTGATAACATTTGATTTTAATGGTATAAAGTATTCAGATGTTTTGAGGGAACATCTATCTATTAGATTTTATTTGTCTTAATCCTCTAGAGTAGGAAGGAGAACCTACAATGGCAAAAATCGTTAATTCATGGAATGATTGGGATCCCCTGAAGCGCGTTATCGTCGGTCGTTGCGATAATGCCATGATCCCACCAGAGGAGCCTGCAACATCTGAAAAGGTGCCTGTCGACTCTGACATGAGAGGCATGTGGGGATTACGTCCACTGCGTACGGTTGAGCAAGGAAATGAGTGCCTTGAGAATCTCGTTAAAATTCTTGAGAGCCGCGGTATCATCGTTGACCGTCCAACACCTCTACAATGGAATCAAAAGATTGGAACTCCAGACTTTACAAATGATTCAATGATGTGTTGTATGCCTCCACGTGACATTTTGCTTACAGTTGGCAACGAGATTATGGCTTCAGCTAACTCATTTAGATGCCGTTATTTCGAGTATCTAGCTTATTGGCCACTGATGGAGCAATACTTCGAGGAGGATCCAGAGTTCAAGTGGACTCAAGCACCTCGTCCTCGTCTTACAGACAAATCTTATAAGCACAACTATTATGATGAGTCAATCTCAATTGAGGAGAGACTAGAGCGTACAGCAAATCTCGACTTCGTTACAACAGAGGTTGAGCCTATGTGGGACGCTGCAGACTGGATGCGTATGGGCAAGGACATCTTTGTTCAGCATGGTCTAACAACAAACAGAGCTGCTATGGATTGGATGCAAAGATACTATCCAGACTTGAGAATCCATGCAGTTAACTTCCCTGGAGACCCATATCCAATTCACATCGATGCAACATTCGTTCCACTACGTCCAGGTCTTATCATCAACAACCCACAACGTAAGCTTCCTGAGGCACAGCGTGCTATCTTTGAAGCTAACGATTGGCAAATTGTTGAAGCAGCTCAACCTGCTCATAGTGAGCCACCTGAGCTTTGCTACTCAAGTGTTTGGCTATCAATGAACTGTCTAGTTCTTGATCCAAAGACAGTTATTGTTGAGGCTTCTGAGGTTCACCAGCAAGAGCAAATGGACAAGCTCGGAATGAATGTTATTCCTTGTGACCTCCGTGGAGCATATCCATTTGGTGGCGGTCTCCATTGCTCAACTGCTGACGTTTATCGTGAGGGTGGATGTGAGGATTACTTCCCAAATAGAGTTAAAGATCCAACTCTTGTTCGCCCTGAGATGTGGGACTAAGATAAGTTGAAAGCACTATTAAGAAATAGTGAAATGACTAAATTGTGAAAGCGGGGTCGCCAATATATTTTGGCGACCCTTTTTGTTTTGGCTACTTTTGTAAAAAATGTAGCATGGAGATTAGAGGAGAAAAAGTTATGAGTGATCTATCAAATATCTCAGAACAAGAAAAACAAGCCATGTTGAAGAAGGTCGTATTTTCGTCATTTCTAGGCAACTTCATTGAATGGTTTGATTATGCTAGCTATTCTTATTTTGCAGTTACAATTGGTTTAGTATTCTTCCCAGAAGGCGATCCAGTTGTTACAACAATGTCTGCATTTGCAGTCTTCGCCCTATCCTTCCTTGTTCGTCCAATCGGTGCTCTTTTCTGGGGTAACATGGGTGACAAGAAAGGTAGAAAATGGACGTTGTCAATCTCAATTCTTGTTATGACAACGGCTACTTTCTTGATCGGGTGTTTGCCAAGTTATGCAATGATTGGACTTGTAGCACCATTCTTGCTTCTTTGCTGCCGTTGCGTTCAATCATTTAGTGCATCAGGCGAATATGCTGGTGCTTCAACCTTTATCGCAGAGTATGCTCCAAAAGAGAAGCGTGGTCTTTACGTTTCTGCAGTACCTGCTTCTACTGCAACCGGTCTATTGTGCGGATCTTTCTTCGCAACTGGAATGTTTGCAGCTTGCGGTGGCAGTGACGCTCAATTCGTAGTTGAATGGGGATGGAGAATTCCATTTTTGATCGCACTTCCACTTGGTTGGATTACAAATTACATCAGAACTCATTTGGCAGACTCACCAGTTTATGAGCAAATGCAAGAAGCTGCAGAAAGTGGTGGATCAGACGTTACAACCAAAACACCAGTTAGAGACGTTATCTTTAAATATCCTAAGACAACTCTTATCTGCTTTGGTTCAGCGATGTTAAATGCTATCGGATTTTATGCTGTTCTTACATTTATGCCATCATATCTCGAGACAGTACTTTTGTATGATGCAACATCAGCTGGTACAATCACAACAATCGTGCTTCTAGCATACATCGCATTTATCTTTGCTTCTGGTTGGATTTCTGACCACTTCGGACGCAAAAAGATGTTGCTCATTGCTGCATGTGGCTTTATCGTTCTAACTGTTCCTTGCTATATGCTCATGGGAACTATGGACTTTACAATTATTTTGGCTGCCGAGTTAATCATGGCTATCTTGCTTTGCATTAACGACGGTACGCTTGCAAGTTATCTATCAGAGCAATATCCAACAGAAATCCGCTTCACTGGATTTGCGTTTACATTCAATCTAGCAAACGCAATCTTTGGTGGATCCTGCTCAATGATTTGTCTCTGGCTTGTCAACACAACTGGCAACCAACTTGCACCAGGATTCTACTTTATCTGCATCGCTATCATCGCTCTTATCGCAATTATTTGTTCTCGTGAGCACAGCGACGTTGAGCTTGGTGATGTTAAGATTGAGAACTAGAAATTTACTTTTCTAAAAGTTCAATCTCACAAAGAGATTCTTAAGAACTCGGAGGGCAACGACTATAAGTCCTCCGAGTTTTTTTAATGCAAATTTGATGCCTGTCATAAATTTTAATTAATATAATGAGGTCATGAATATCGAAGGTAAAATAATTCTTGTCCCAACTCCAATAGGAAATCTTGGGGATATTTCCGACAGAGCAAAAAGCGCTCTTGCTAATTGCGATGTTATTTATTGCGAAGATACTAGAGTTACAGGCAAACTTCTCTCACTCCTTCAAATTAAAACGCCATTGGAGCGTATGGATGAAAACACTATCTCTAGTAAGATTGATGAAGTGATTGAGCGCGTGAAGCGTGGAGATACGATTTGTTATTGCAGTGATGCCGGTATGCCAGGTATCAGTGATCCTGGAACTCGCATTGTTAGTGCTGCAAGGAAAAGTGGTGTGAATGTAGAAATTCTTCCAGGAGCGAGTGCATCTCTAATAGCTGTTGTAGCTTCTGGATTTACACTAGATGAGTTTTTGTTCATCGGGTTTTTGCCTAAAAAAAATTCTCAAAAGCAAGATAAATTAAAAGAGCTTCTCGAGATGAAACGTCCTACCATTATCTATGAATCTCCAAAAAGATTGCTCTCTACACTTGATTTGATACCAGATAGCAGACGTGTTTGTATATGTCGTGAGTTAACTAAAGTCCACGAAGAAGTGTTAGTTGGAGTTGCAAAAGACTTGAAAGAAAAGTTATCACATAGAGACTCTATTAAAGGTGAGATTGTGATGGTTATAGATAAAGCTTCCAATGAAGAGACAGATAAAGTGCTAGAACAAAAATTTGAACTAGCTTGTGACTATGTTAGGCGTTGCAAAGAGCGCAATTTATCATCAACTGAAATTAAAAAAGACTTGATAGATTTCTTTGATATCTCAAAAAATAAAGCATTTGAACTTGCCAACAATCTTTAACAAAAAGTAAAGATTTTAGACACTATTAATCGAAGTATTGTACTAAAATAATAATAGTTCTTTTAAAGCTAAAAGGAGAGGATAGCCGAAATGAACGCTCTTGACGTTCTGAGTCAGAACGTGGGACATATTCAACATGCGCTTGAAAGTGCTATTGTGATTGGCAATAGTGAATTTGGCATGACCCAATATGTCTTATTCATGATTTTCATCTGGATTTTAACCCTTGCATTAATTCTTGGCGTAGGCAAAAAGCTTACTTTAATTCCAACAAATAAATTCGTTAACACCGTTGAATATGGATATCAGATGGTAAGAAATGATGTTGGTAAAGCTGTCATTGGAGAGGGATTTAAAAAACATGTACCTTTCCTTGCAACACTTTTCTTCTTTATTCTTATCGCAAATTTTGTAGGTTTAATACCGGGTTCCAAGACGCCAACTGGGTCAATCTCAATAAATTGGGCGCTTGCAACCGTTTCGTTTGTGTATTTCAACTATTGTGGTGTAAAAGCTCATGGTGGCATTGGTTATATAAAATCTATCTGTCCATCAGGGTTGCCAAAAGTTCTAGTTCCAGTAATTTGGTTCTTTGAGCTTATATCACTAATATTGCGCTGGCTTACGCTAGCAGTACGACTTTATGGCAATATGTTCGCAGGCCACATGGTCTTGGGAATTTTTGCACTTGCAACAGGTGCATTCATGACAACAGGCATTCAAAACATGGACTTAACTGCGGGAATATCCTTGCTTTGGTTTGTCTTGCTTGTCTTGATGTATGCACTAGAGACACTTGTGGCATTTCTGCAAGCGTATGTATTTACGATGTTGTCATCAGTTTATATATCCCTTGCAGTGTCAGATCATTAATCGGTTTTTTTATTAAAAAGAATGACTAGGAGGAAGAAATGGAAGCAACACTAGTGATCGCCGCTTTGAAAGTAGTCGGCTATGGTCTAGGAGCAATAGGACCAGGAATTGGCATTGGTCTTGCATGTCATGGATGTTGCGTTGGAACAGCTCGTCAACCTGAATTACAGGGACGTTTGTTCACAAACTTCATCATCGGTGCTGCTTTAGCTGAAGCTTTGGCTTTGATCGGATTTGTTTTAGCGTTCATCATGTAGAAAAGATAAGTTTTCATTAGGAGACATAAAAAAATGATAGAAACTTCGAACATAAGAAAAAGAGCGATCGTTTGTTTTGCTGTCGCATTTCTGTCCGTGTGTTTGATGATGTCTATTCTCGTAACTCCTCTCTTTTCTTCTATAGCGTATGCAAGCGAAGAAAGTGGCTCATCAGGTATTTCAGCAATTCTGCCTAACATGATAGAATTCATCCCAATGCTCATTGCTTTTATTGTCCTTTGGATTATTTTGGCAAAATTTGGATGGCCTATGTTTGCAGCTATGCTTGACAAACGTGAGAATACTATTAGAGAAGCACTTGAAAAGAGCGAAAAGGCAAAAATAGAATCTGAAGAGTTGCTTCAAGAGTATAAAAAGCAGCTAGATGATGCAAGAGCAGAGTCTGCAGAGATTTTAGCTAACGCTCGTAAAAGCGCTGAGGCTCTTGAGAAAGACTTAAAAGCTCAAGCAGAAGCGAGTGCTGAAGAAATCATCACAAAAGCCAAGCAATCTATAGAAGCTGAAAGAAAGTCTGCTGTAGCATCTCTTCAAGCGAGCGTAGCTGACATGACTATTGACGTTGCAGAAAAGCTCATTGCTAACGATTTGAAGGATAGCGAGCATCGTTCTATAGTTGAAAAATATATTCGCGAGGCAGGTTCGTTTTAGATGACACGCACTTCAAAAGATATTAAATCTCGTGCTGGAGTTTATGCAAATGTCGCTTTCGATGCGGCAAAGAATGCCTCAGGCATGGATGGTGTAGTTCAACTTCGAAATGACTTGACTCAAGTTCTTCAAATAATCGCGAGTAATGTTGAGCTAAAGGATGCACTGTCTAGCGATGCTTTTGAAGCTAGTCAAAAACAAAAACTTGTCGATGAGTTGACGCAGCATACGAGTGAGGTTGTGACTTCTATAATCAATGCTATGTCGCAAAATTGTGATATTGATATGCTGCGACCTTGCATTAGAATTGTTGAGTCACGAATTGAGGAAGAATTTAGCGTCTGTATCGTAGATGTTACTACAGTCGTCGAGCTAGATGATAACCTTAGAACTTTAATACAAGATAAGGTCAAGACGGATCTTGGTATGGATGCAATCTTACACGAGAGCATTGACAAGTCAATTGTCGGCGGAATAATTATGAGTGTTAATGGAAAATGTATTGACGCGAGCATGAGGTCTCAATTGAATCATGCGCGTAGCGTTTTAAAAGCTAGTTAGGGGGTATTCTGTAAAGTGGATGGCATAACTGCAAAAGATATTGATAGAGCCCTGCGTGAGCAACTTGATTCTCTAAGCGTTAGCGTTGAGTCTAACGATGTTGGAACTGTAATTCAAGTCGGTGACGGTATTGCTAGAGTTGATGGTCTTCGCGGAGCTATGGCAGGTGAGTTGCTTGAATTCACGACAGGCGAAGGCAATACAGTTGTAGGTTTGGCACAAAACCTAGAAGAAGATGAGGTCGGCGCAGTTTTGCTCGGTGATGTCAGCTCAGTTAAGGAGAACGACTCTGTTCGCACAACTGGTCGCATCATGGAAGTTCCAGCAGGACCTGAACTTTTAGGAAGAGTTGTTAATCCTCTGGGTATGCCTATCGATGGCAAAGGCCCAATCAAAGCAAATGCTACTAGACCTGTTGAGTTTAAGGCCCCTGGAGTTATCTCAAGACAACCAGTTTGCGAGCCTATGCAAACTGGCATTTTGGCTATCGACTCGATGATTCCTATCGGTAGAGGACAAAGAGAGCTCATCATCGGAGACCGCCAAACTGGCAAAACTGCTATTGCCATTGATGCTATCATCAATCAAAAAGAAACCGATATGATTTGTATATATGTTGCGGTTGGTCAAAAGGCATCTACTGTAGCTAATGTTGTTGAAACTTTTGAAAAACATGGTGTCATGGATAAGACTATTGTAGTTGCTGCTACAGCGTCTGATTCTGCTCCACTACAATATATCGCGCCTATGGCAGGAGCTGCTTTTGGTGAACAATTTATCTATAATGGAAAAGATGGCAAGCCTGCTTCAAAAGATAATCCAGGACAGGCAGTGCTAATTATCTATGATGATCTCTCTAAGCAAGCAGTTGCTTATCGTCAAATGTCACTAACGCTAAGACGTCCTCCAGGACGTGAGGCTTATCCTGGTGACGTTTTCTATCTTCACTCACGTCTCTTAGAGAGAGCTGTTAAGATGAGTGAGGAAAATGGCGGAGGCTCAATGACTGCGTTGCCTATCATCGAGACTCAAGCTGGTGACGTTTCTGCATATATTCCGACTAACGTAATTTCAATTACAGATGGTCAGATATTCTTGCAGACAGACCTTTTCTTCCAAGGACAAAGACCTGCTGTTGACGTCGGCATTTCAGTTTCTAGAGTAGGTGGTTCAGCTCAAATTAAAGCTATGAAGCAAGTTGCTGGCTCACTTCGTCTAGATCTAGCTTCTTATAGAGAATTGCAAGCATTTACTCAATTCGGGTCTGACCTCGATAAAGCTACTCAAGACCAGCTCACCAGAGGCTCCCATATGACTGAGATTTTGAAGCAAGGTAGATATCAACCGCTTCCTGCATCAGAGCAAGTAGTTGTCATTTTGGCAGGCAACGAAGGTTATTTGGACGATTTGCCACTTTCTGATGTACCAAGGTTCTCAAGAGAATTGTTGCAACACGTCAAAAATAATGCATCTGACGTACTATCAAAAATTGAGACAGAAAAAGTATTGAGTGATGAGATCAAGTCTTCAGCTATAAAAGCAATTGAAGATTTCAAAAAGATATTTGTTGTGAGTGAATAGATTTTAAAATATGGCAAATTTGCATGACATAGAAAGACGAATTAACTCTGTTTCTTCTACTAAGCAGATAACCAGAACCATGGAGATGGTTTCAGCTGCCAAGATTAGAGTTGCCACACAAAGAATGGAGTATGCTCTTCCTTGGGCTGAGTCAATCACAAGCATGATGATTAAGACTGCTAAGCTAACTCAAGGCGACCTTCAACCTCTTTTGCAAGAACATGAAGAGAAGAAGAGAGTTTTAATCTGTGTAGTAGCCTCAGACAGAGGTCTTGCAGGTGGTTTTAACACTAATATTTTGAGACATGCTGAGCGTCTAATTAAGGCTAAGAAATCTTGTGGAATTGATGTTGAAGTTGCAGCTTGCGGTAAAAAAGCAATTGGTTATATGACTTATAGAAATATAAAGCCTGTAATAGAATTTGTTGACAAATCTGCAGATCCAACTTTTGAGCAAGCACTTATTTTGTCGAGATATGTTACTGAGAAATATTGCGACAAAGAATCGCCACTTGATGAGGTTTACGTTTTGTTTAATCATGCGAAAAACGCAGCTGAACAAACTATAGTGACGCAACAAGTTTTGCCTATATCAAATGAGACTTACGAAGAGCTTTTCAAGGGAAATACAGAGAGCGTTTTCGATCAATTTACTAAAGATAACAAGCTTAGAATTGATGAAGATGAGAAAGTCGAAGGTGTTCTTTATGGAGATATCGACTTTGAACCTGGAGCTGAAGAAGTTTTGAAATATTTACTTGAGCAATACCTTCACAACGCATTTTATTATGCTCTTTTAGATAGCGCTGCTGGAGAGCAAGGAGCTAGAAGAAATGCTATGAAGAGTGCTACAGATAATGCAAACGAGATGATTAGCAC
>CAVFJE010000020.1:0-2819 GCA_963622845.1 Dialister sp. CAG:486 | reverse complement strand
AAGATATGTTTATTAAATAGAATTTGTTGATAAAAATTAAGAGTTAGTTAGTTAGTAATAATTTTGAATATTTTAATTTCATATGAGCATGGCGGAAGTGCTCTGCGTCCTATTTCGGTTGAAGAATTTTGCAAAGACGCGCTTCGTGCCGAAGGTGTGCCAGATAATTCAGAAGTGTCAATCACTTTTGTGACTAATGACAAGATCAGACGCTTAAATAAAGAATATCGAGGAATTGATAAACCTACAGATGTCCTATCATTTGAGTGCGACGGTGCTATTTTAAAAGACGGAGCAGAAGTTTGCCTATTGGGCGACATAGTTATAGCTCCTGATGTTGCGCGTGAGCAATGTGATGAGTTTGGAAATTCTTTCATCGATGAAATTGAACTCCTTTTAGTTCATGGAATTTTGCATCTTCTTGGTTATGATCATATCGATGACGAAGAAGCAGGAATTATGGAAGCGAGGGAGAGAGAACTTTTGTCTCTTTGGCATGAGAGAAGTTCTTCAAGAATTGTTCATCATGCAAAAAAAGATGCACCTTTGCCCATAATCAAGTCCTTCAAGTTTGCTTTTCAAGGTCTTAAATATACTTTTGAAACTCAGCGAAACATAAAAATTCACCTTGTTGCCGCAGCACTAGCACTCATTCTTTCTTTTTCATTAGACGTAGGATTAGTTAGTAGTGCTACAGTTGCTCTTTGTATAGCACTTGTTATATCACTAGAACTTGTAAATACCGCAATTGAGTCGGTAGTCGATCTTGTCTCTCCTGAGTGGCATTCAATGGCAAAACATGCAAAAGACTGTGCAGCAGCAGGAGTTTTAGCAGCTTCCATTGGCTCTCTTGTAGTAGCAGCTTTTATTTTCATTCCAAAAATCATAGCTATCTTGTCTTAGCAATTATGAATTTCACATCAGTTAAAGAAAGTTTTAAGAGCGGTTTTGTAACATTTATAGGCAGGCCTAATGCTGGCAAGTCAACGCTTGTAAATGCACTTGTTGGCGAAAAGATCGCAATTGTCTCGAATACTGTTCAAACTACTCGTCATAGATTTCATGGAATATTGACAACCCAAGATTATCAAATTGTCATCACTGATACCCCTGGCGTGCACAAGCCTAAAGATGCCCTAGGCGAAGAGCTCAACATTTCAGCTGAAGAGAGCATTGTTGATGTCGATATTGTGTGCATTCTTATCGACTCGAACGCTGACATTGGAAGTGGCGATAAGCATGTAGTTTCTATGGTAGAAAATATTTCCGTTCCGAAGATCTGTCTTTTAACCAAGATTGATCTCGCAACAAAAGATCAAATTAATGAACAAATCATAAGCGCTTCTAAGCTTTTTGGTTTTGATGAGATTATTCCTTTATCTGCAAAAAGTGGTGATAATCTAAAACTATTGAAGGACTGCATTGTTAAGTATTTACCACAAGGTCACCTTTGGTATCCAAGTGAAGATAAGAGCGATGTCGATGATGAAATTATGATAGCTGAATTAGTAAGAGAAAAGGTATTGCTCAATTGCTCTCAAGAAGTTCCCCATTCAATCGGAGTAGTTGTGGATGATGTCATTTATAGAAAAAAAAGAAAAATTTATGATATCTTCGCAACAATTTTTGTCGAAAGAGACTCTCAAAAAGGAATAATTTTGGGCAAAGGTGGTGCAATGATTCAAAAAATTGGTACAGAGTCACGTCACGACATTGAGAAGTTCTTGAATTCAAAAATTAATCTTCAACTCAATGTTAAGCTTAAGAAAAATTGGAGACGTGATGCCAATTTAATAAGAAGATTTGGATATGGAGATTAGTTAAATCCTATATAATGTAGAAGAGAGCCTAAACACACTACTAAATATTATACAAAGGTGATTATAGATGATTTGTCCAAGATGTCAAACTCCTAATAGAGCTAGTGCTAAATTTTGCGATGAGTGCGGTTACGAGCTTCCTTCTGTTGCACCAATCGCTCATGAAATTTTCGATTTGCAAGATGAAGTGGACGATTCTCCAACTTTTGTTCCAAAAGCTGCCCCAACTGCCGATCTTAATGGAATTGATAAGACTAACGATTCTTCTTTTCAAGAAGAAGTTGATAGTGACATAACTGAAGTTATTGAAAAAGTGGAAGAAAAAGATGAGGCGCATCTCGCCAATCAACCATCGGCTGCAGATGATAGCGATAAAACTATAGAGATGGAACTCCGTGAAACATCTTCTGACAACACAGCAGTCATGTCACGTGTTGGTGAAGACGATGAATCAGGTTCTAAGAGCGATAAGAAGAGCTACACTATCACCTCTAGTGATTCAAAAAAACAATTTGACCCCACACTTAAGCGCAACATATCCATAGCAATAGCCGCTGTTGCAATCATCGCTGCTATTCTTGCGGGCACATATTACGCACAACTATGGGGTGGTGTAGTTGTTCCTGATGTTATGGGCATGAGCGAACAAGAAGCAGTCGAAAAGGTAAAAGGAGCAGGGTTTACAACCGAGATAGAAACGATTAGCAGCGACGGCGTTGAAGGCATAATTATTGGCATGGACCCTTCAGGTGGATCTAGAACTAATGAAGGCGGAAAAGTCAAACTTCAAGTTTCGATTAAAAGAGTTGTCCCTGATATTGTTGGGCTTTCTCAAGAAGATGCTCAAAGAGTTATGAGCAAAAACGGTTTTACAAATGTTGAATATTTGAAAGTTAAGTCTGACAATACAGAAAATACAGTTGTTTCTGTGACGCCTGATGTAAGTACTAGAGCGAGAGCTGATGCAAAAATAACGATTAATATTGCTGAGCCTTATAC
>CAVFJE010000019.1:0-4805 GCA_963622845.1 Dialister sp. CAG:486 | reverse complement strand
GGACAAAGATTTGATAGATGCCTACGATCTCGACAAAACACAGCCTGATAAAGTTGTTATTATGTGCACCGGTTCGCAAGGTGAGCCAATGAGTGCACTTTCTAGAATTGCTAATGGGGAGCATAAAACGATTCAAATTGAAGATGGAGACACTGTCATCATCTCTGCAACACCAGTGCCCGGCAACGAGAAGGCTGTGACTAAGGTGATCAACACGCTTTCGAAGATCGGTTGTGACGTATATGACAAGAGAAGAGCGTGCGTTCATGTCTCAGGTCACGCTTCTGCTGAAGAGTTAAAAATGATGCTTGCACTAGTCAAGCCTAGTGCGTTTATGCCTGTTCATGGTGAGGCGACGCATCTAAAGGCTCATGCTGATTTGGCCCGCGAGATGGGGATTAACGATAAAGACATCTACATTCTTGACAATGGCGATTCGCTCTATTTGTCTAGCAAAGGCATAAAGAGAGGACCTGGAGTCGAGAGTGGAATTATCTATGTCGACGGTCTTTCTGTTGGTGATACTTCTCAAGATGTTCTAGACGAGAGAGGTACTCTTGGGAACCAAGGCATCGCAGCTTGTGCTATTGCGATAAATAGCAAATCCAATAAACTTGCAAGTAAGCCTGTCGTTGAGATGCATGGAATTACAGGCGGGGATGATAAGTCGCTCTGTACAGAGGCTTCTCTCGCTTGTAATGTCGCACTTGAGAAGGCATTAAAACACAAGGATGCAACAGCTTGGGGAATAAAGAGAGCAGCTCAAGATACGCTTCGTGATCTTATGTGGGAGAAAACCAAACAAAAACCGATGATCGTTGTCAATGTGCTATATGTCTAACTTTTAAGTTGGGTAGTTCCAAATTGTAAACTAGAACTATAATATAGATATTATTTGCCAATTAAAATAGAGTATTAAAATGGAGCCTAGCAAGTAAGAGATGGCAAACGAAAAGCGAAACGCAAATACGCGGAGTAAAAAGTCTTCGTCAACACAGCGCAGATTGACAAAAAATGACAATCCGACATCTAGTTTTTTAGACCTAAAAGCGAAAAGAAGGATTGCTGGAATTTGCTTGATAGCGCTGGGCATAATTTTGCTGACAATATCGGTTTTGCCTGGAAGCTCTGGTTCACTTACGCCAATTTTAGGCATGGCAATCCGATCTTCGATAGGGATTTGCAGCTATATTTTACCCATCATGCTGATCATCTTTGGCATAAGCTTGTTTTTTGAGAACAAAGAAACAACAGGACGCATAAGGTTTGTATTGGGGTTATTCATTGTTTTTTTGGGCATTGCCACGCTTTGCTCTATGTTTGCGCCGATCTCACTAGATGGCGTCGATGTCCCTGATATGCTCTTTAACGAGCAAAACCTAATTTACTATGGAGGATACGTTGGCAACGCTATTGGGTGGGTATTGCTGACTCTCTTTGGCAAAGTTATATCTATTATCATCTGCATCGCTATCTTGCTAATTGGAATAGTAATGACAGGGATCAGTATGCCACAGTTCAAAGATAAGCTTAAATTCCTCAAAAAACGTGAAGAAGAAGATGCTACTCAAAATAACTTTACGCCTAAGATTAAGCTAGATAAAAATGGAGATATAGACCCCAGCAGTTTTGAGGGTTTTGAGGCAGGACCTACGAAGTTGATGCCGAAGAAAGGAAGAAGGCAGCTTCCTAAACAATCGAAGCAAGAACAAGGATCTGATGAGATCAAAACACCAACGAGTAGTGATTTGCGAGCATTAGAGAGCGACTACTTTGATGATGGAAAAACTAAACAATTAACCAGAAAGTTATCAAGTAGCGTAAGCCCACCAATAGATCTAAACGAGCAAAAAAGTGAGGAAAATGCCAGACCAGACAGCAATTTTGTGCTTCCTTCGTTCGATTTGATTGCCAAACCTGCGAAAAAGACAAAGTCTAAAAATCATGAAAAAGTGTTAGAGGAGACTGCTGCGAGACTTGGACAAACGTTGCAAGATTTTGGAGTCCCTGCCACCGTCGTTGATTGGATAGCAGGGCCAACAGTCACATTGTTCGAAGTTGAACTACCTTCAGGAGTTAGGGTCAACAGAGTTCAGAACTTAGGAACCGACCTCGCTCTCGCGCTCGCGACAAGTTCTGTCCGAATTTTCGCTCCCATACCAGGAACAAATTACGTAGGCATAGAAGTTCCTAATAAAGAGCGAGAAACCGTTCTTTTGAGTGAAGTGCTAAAAGATGCGAAATCTGGCGCCCTACAAATAGCGATTGGCAAAGATGTTGAAGGAAATTCAATCGTTAGTGATCTCTCGAAGATGCCTCATCTTTTAATAGGCGGCACTACTGGTTCAGGCAAGTCAGTTTCGGTCAATGCAATGATTATGTCAATTTTGATGAGAGCTACACCAGATGAAGTTCGCTTTATTATGATCGACCCGAAGCGCGTTGAGTTTACTCCTTATAACGGGATTCCACATCTTTACACGCCGGTCGTTACAGAGCCTAAAGAGGCAGCAAGTGCGCTGGCTTGGGGTGTAGCTGAGATGGAGCGACGCCTAAAGTTGATGAGCGAGATCGCTGCAAGAAATATAAAAGAGTACAATACCAAAGTCAAAAGTGGCGATTATGACGACATTACCACAAAAGATGAAGAAGGCGCTGACAAGCCGAAACATGTTCATCTTCCTTATATCGTGATTATCATCGATGAGCTAGCAGATTTGATGATGAGTGTTGGCAAAGAAGTTGAGATGTCGATTTGTCGTATCGCACAACTTGCACGTGCAGCTGGTATTCATTTGATCGTAGCAACTCAACGACCATCAACCAACGTCGTCACTGGATTGATCAAGTCTAATATCACCAATCGTATCGCTTTTAATGTAGCGTCTTCAATTGACTCACGAGTAATTCTCGACACGACGGGTGCCGAGGATTTAATCGGTTTGGGCGACCTGCTGCTTTCAAAGCCAGAATTCGGAAAACCTTTGCGTATACAGGGCTGTTTTGTTTCAGAAAAAGAAATTTCGGCTGTGGTTAACTTTATTAAAGAGCAAGGTGAGCCTGAGTATCATAATGAGATTTTGACTACTAATGTTATGAGTCTTGGAGACACGCTTCCTAATCCAAGCGGAGGAGGTGGCGAGGACAACGATCCGCTTTTGTGGGACGCGGCAGAAATTGTCATTAGCTCTGGTATGGGCTCTACTTCAAATTTGCAAAGAAGGCTCAGAGTTGGATACTCAAGAGCAGGAAGAATTATGGATCAACTAGAAGAAAAAGGAGTCGTTGGTCCAGCAAATGGTTCAAAACCGCGTGAAGTGCTGGTTGATGAGTTAGAATTAGAAACACTAAAAGCTTTTGATGCACGATAGGGCAGATATTTCAGGTACTATGCCGACGATGAATAACATAGATAACGAATCATTCGGTTCAAAGTTGCGCGAAGCGAGACAAAATGCAGGATATGATATCGACACATTAGCTCGGCGGCTTCATATCAGAAGCGATATCATAGCTGCAATTGAATCTTCAAATTTCAAAGATATGCCCGCTACTGGGTATTCCAAAAACATGATTAGGTCATATGCTAGATGTGTTGGTTTAAACCAAAATGAAATAGCTGATCAATATCTTAGAGAAGCTAAACAATTCGAGAGAAGTAGAGATATTGGTAAGAGAGCAGAAATTCGCGAGATTAACTCATCGCTTCGCAGCAAAGATAGGCAAAGAAGTTCGGCTCGAAATGCGTCTTTTGGCACAACGTCGCGAACTGGTGAAGAGAAAAGAGAGCAGCGTCGCTATAGGTCAAACAGAACAGCTGCGACGCCATCTCAGATGACTACAAAGTCAATGTCTTCAACTTTTACACTGGGCAATCTTCCGAAGCCTTCTGTACCATCGGTTGATCCAAATAGCATCGTCAAAATCGCCGTCGTAGCAATTATAGTTGTTTTAGTCATTGTGATTGCCATAATGCTTTTTGGAGGCAATAAGCAGCAAGCAGAAGAAGTCCCTACAATGCCGATTTCAGGCTTGACCGACACTTCAAATCAAGCATCTAGTGAATCGCAAGAAAGTAAGACAGTCAAGACGAAAGCAACGTTTCAATTCAGCGTAGAGAGCGGCTCGAAGAGCTATTGCACAGTCACGCTTGATGGTGTCTCTAAATTTGCAGAAGTTGCCACGGGACCGACGACTAAGACGTACGAGGTTACGGGAGTCATTGTTTTTGCAACCGCAAATCCTGATCCAGTTACTGCGAAACTTGACAACAAGGAAGTTGAACTAAGTGTAGATTCTTCAACAGGTTATTACACGTATACTTATGATTTTGCGGCAGAAAATGCTAAGACTACAACAGAGACGACTGAAGAGCAATCTGCAACATCAACTTCTTCGACAACAAACGGTGCAGTGAGTGGCACGACGACTAGCAACTAAAATAAATTAATAATAGAAAGGGTAGACATATGGCGAAAGAATCAAGTTTTGACATGGTAAGTGAAGTTGACATTCAAGAATGTGACAATGCGTTCCAACAGACAAAAAAAGAGCTTACTCAAAGATATGACTTAAAAGATTCGGGCTCTACGATAGATCTTGACAAGGCAGGCGGCATGGTGACGATCATAGCTCCATCAGATTTCGTGGCTGGTCAAGTAAGAGATATTTTTACGTCTAAATTAGTCAAGAGAAACATCGATCTTAAATCTGTCAATTGGGCTGCTGTTGAGCCTAGTGGTGGTGGAAATGTCAAACTTAGTGGCACGTTCGTCAATGGATTGGACAAAGACACGCTCTCTAAA
>CAVFJE010000018.1:0-5672 GCA_963622845.1 Dialister sp. CAG:486 | reverse complement strand
GGGCTATACATTCAAGGGTTGGTCACTCAAGAAATTAGCAAGTGAGGCAATCGGGGATTACTCGCCAATCATGTCTTTGACAGTGCCCGGTCTTAGAGAGGAAGAAAGCGAAGTTACTTTCTACGCAATTTGGCAAGCGAACAACATCGGCGTTGAGTTTAACATGATGGAGGGCACCTCTTCATCTGACGACATATCATTTTCAGGAAATCCAGGCGAGAGTTACACAGTGCCAGCAAACCCAACACGAACAGGTTATAAATTCAAAGGCTGGTACACATCCCCAACTAAGAGTTCTGATGCTTACGTTGCAAAGAATTTAGGAACGCTACCTAGCGAGTCGACGACTTATTATGCACAATGGGAAGCAAGCAAAGTTAATGTCACTTTGATTGCTAATGATGGGGCAGTTCCAGCTAAGCAGACCTTTTCAGGTGAATACGAAAATGGCGTTATCTACACGCATCCAGAGCGTGCGGGATACACGTTTGTTGGTTGGAAGGCTCAAGGGGACAGCGACGACAATGCTCAATATTTCTTGAATTTCCCAGAGAAAGACACAACTTATGTTGCAGTCTTTGAGCCAGAGATGGTTCGTGTTGCTTATGACACTAATGGCGGCTCATTTGATAGCACAGACGAGTCAGGTGTTAGAAAGGGAGCTGTTGGCTCAACTTATACACCACCAGCAGACCCTACTCGTGAAGGTTACAACTTCAAGGGCTGGAAGCTAACCCTTGATGGCACAAAGTCTGCTCCAAGTGAAGCGACGATACCAGCTTATAGCAAAACTTATTACGCATATTGGGAGAAAAAAGAGATAACGATAACTCTCAATTCAAGCGATGCCTCTAATGTTCAAACGCAACAATGCAAGGGTCTGTTTGAAGAAGCTGTTGAATATACATTGCCCGTCAGAGACGGCTGGGCGTTCAAGGGCTGGAAAGAGGTCGGAGACGTTGACGCTAACGCAACTCTTTCTTTCGTTTATCCTTCCCAAGACGCTACGTATGAAGCATGTTGGGTAGAAGGTGAAAGCGCAATTAGATTTAACGCTTGTGGTGGCAAGTGGGACGATTCTCTAGGTGAAAGTGGCGAGAGAGTTGGTGCTAAGGGCACGGCTTACGATGCTCCACAAGATCCAAGTAGAAGCGGCTATACTTTCAAAGGTTGGTATACAGACCTCGGTGAAGAGGGAACAGAAGTCACAGAGTACGTATTCCCAGATGCAAGTAATACTACGTATTACGCAAAATGGGAAGCTAACGAAGTAACAGTTACTTTGGATGCTGGAGTTGGTGCTAATCCACAAACGCAAGAGCTAAAAGGCAAGAGTGGTAGTGCTATCACAGGCATAACAACTCCAGCTAAAGAAGGTTACACGTTTAGCGGTTGGAAAACAACGTCTAGTGATGCTTCTGCAACGTTTACACTTACATACCCTACAGAAGACGCAATTTACACAGCTCTTTGGACTGAAAATGATGTCAAGGTAACACTTAATGCTAATGGTGGCAAATTTGCTGATCAAGATAGCGAGGACGAGCTTACATTCGATGGGTACAAAGGTGCTTCTTATGCTGATAAAACCAAAGAGCCTACTCGTAGCGGTTACGATTTTAACGGTTGGTGGACACTTCCAGTTGGCGGTACACAGCATACTCAAGACACGGGGCTAGGAACATATCCAGTCAGCTCAACTATTTATTATGCACAATGGAAGGAAAAGGAAGTCACAGTCACACTTCGTAGCGGCGAGGGCTCTTCTACAGCAGATCAAGCAATAAGTGGCAAATTTGGAGCTACAATTGATGAATATAGCGTTCCAAAGAAAGACGGTTACGCATTTATTGGCTGGAAGCTTGAGGGCTCAGACGACAACACTGCCGTTTCGTTCTTCACTTTCCCTGAAGTTGACAAAACTTATGATGCTGTCTGGGAAGCAGGCGTCTCTGTCGTTACTTTCAACACCATGGGTGGCATTTTCACTACAGCTAATGAAAGTGCTCTTCGTAAAGGCTCAACTAATTCTGAATATGCAGCACCAACAAATCCGAAGCGTGCTGGCTATGTTTTCCAAGGATGGTACACAGCTAGAACGGGTGGAGAAAAGCAAGAGTTTGTTGATGGAAAGGCAACGTTCTCTTCCGATCCTAATATTGTTTATTTTGCACATTGGACTTTGCTACAGACCTCAGCAAAGCTCATGATGAACGATGGAAGTGAAGCTGTTCACCAAACTCTAAAAGGTGACGCGCTAACATCAGTTCCTTACACGCTTCCAAAACGTGCTGGCTATACATTTGTTGGCTGGAATACAGACGCGTCTGCTAGTGCGGGTGACTTTTCGCTTCTCTTCCCAGCAATGAGCGAGGATGACACTCAAGAGACGACATACTATGCGATTTGGAGTGCTTACGACAACACTGTTGTCTATGATGCACAAGGTGGCGAGTGGAAGACATCAGAGACTGGCATTCGCATTGGAAAGACTGGCAGTGCGATGACACAAGCTTCCTCTCCACAAAAAACTGGCTACACATTCGACGGTTGGTTTACCGAGCCACAAGGCGGCATTGAAGCTCCTGTGCTAACCTCAATTCCAACAGAGAGTGTTAGATATTATGCACATTGGACAATCGCTAAACATAACGTTACATTATTTGCAAATAGCGGAAGTTTTACTTCTTCAACTCAACTAACCTACAATGGTGAATATAACACTGAGGTTAGCTATGAAATTCCTGTAAAACAAGGGTATATCTTCGCTGGTTGGAACGAGAGCGGCAATTCAGACGATCCACATCCAACATCAATCAAGTATCAAGATATTGATATTGAGTTAAAGGCAGTTTGGCAAGCAGCAACCACATCGATTGCATTTGATGCAAATGGCGGCACAATAATAGAAGGTACAACAGACACTGGAGATTCTTCTAAAGCTTATGAGGGAACAGTCGACGCTTCTGTTCAAGAGCAGCTTCCTTCTGCAACAAGAAAAGGATACGACTTCAGCGGTTGGTACACAGCTCCTTCTGCGGGCACAAAGATTGACAGCATGCCTGCTACTTATCCAAACAAAGACGTTAAATATTACGCACAATGGCAGCCTTCAACTATCAAGGTCTACCTTGACTTAGCTGGAGGCAACGTCGAGGGTGCGACAGACATTCAAACTCTTCAAGGTAAGTACGGCGAGTTAGTCTCTTATGCGATTCCTGCAAGGGTTGGATACGTTTTTGCAGGTTATAAACTAAGTGGCGCTGAAGATTCAACTGCAACGCTCAACTTGACATACCCTGATGAGAGCGACAAAACATTCCAAGCACTTTGGGTGCTAGACACGTCTCTAACAGTGAGCTTCAACACTATGGGCGGAACTTACTCGGGTGATGCGCCTCAAACTGTATTTACTCCAACTAGTGATGCCGATGCATCGTTTGTGGCACCTGCTGCTCCAACGAGAGATGGCTACACTTTTAAGGGCTGGAGTCTTGATCCAAGTAAGACCGATGCTGATACTACAACAGGTGATGTCGGCGCTGGCGCTATTGTGAAATATCCAAGCAAGTCGGTGACTTATTACGCAATTTGGGCAGTTCAAGAGCTAGGTATCACTTTGGACGCTAATGGCGGCAGCTATTCAGACAACACAACAAGCAAAACGCTAAGCGGACGTTATGGCACCTCGGCTAATTATGAGGCACCGTCGCGTCATAACTATTCATTTGCTGGCTGGCTAATCAACGACACTGACGTAACCTACGACATCCAATTCTCTTCAGAAAATGAGGGAAAGACGATGAAAGCTATTTGGAGTGCAGGCAGTGCTTCAGTCACATTTATTTGTGTTGGAGTTGATAGCGCAAGTGCTTCGAAGCATTTTACAGGTGAAGTCGGGGAAGAGTTCACGGTTCCTGCAAACCCTGTCCGCACTGGTTACAAATTCTCTGGATGGTTTACAAAAGATGGCAAGAAACTCGATAGCAACGCGGGTGATACGCTTCGCTTTGATGACAACATCGAGCATGTTTATTATGCTAAATGGTCTGAAAATCCAACTTCAATTAAGTTGCACTACAACTTCGGCGACCCTGAAAAGACTGTAGACAAGGCAGGTCTTGAAGGCGAGCTCGTTGATGTTACAACGCCTGTGCGTACAGGTTACGTCTTCAACGGTTGGTCTACTAAGCAGGACGCAACTCGTGGGGAAACAAAACTCAAATTCCCAGAAGCTTCGAGCGATAATTCTGTAATTGACTATTATGCAACTTGGAAGGTAGAGAGCCACAACGTGTACTTTGACACCAAGGGTGGTAAGTTTAGCGACGATTCAATCATGAAGGAAGTCTCTGGCAATGCTGGCGAAGCGTACGACATTCCTGAGAGTCCAACTCGTGAGGGATATGAGTTCACGGGTTGGTATGAGATGGCAGACGGAACTGGCACTCAACTTGATGAGACAGCTACAATTCCAATGACTGCAGACGAGCAATGGTATGCAGGATGGCAAAAAGTTTCTGGCACCTTGACATTAGATGCTAACGAAGGCATTTTTGCGGACGAAAGCACAGAGCCAGTTATTAATATTGCAGCTAATGACTTAGATGCCGATGATGGCGACGATGAAGAAGTCATCGAGGGAAGTAAGACGGTTAAGGAAGTTTCAGCAAACTTTGGCGACAACGTTGAATATAAAGTGCCTACTCGTGAATCGTATGCATTTATTGGATGGGTCAAAGATAAAGACAGTGAAGATGAGACGCCAATCTTTACTATCCAGATGAATACAGATAGCAGCGGTCAGACCTACTACGCTAAGTGGTTACCGAATTCAGCATCTGTTACGTTCGTCGCTACAGAGGCCGATAACGCTGAGAATGCAAATGTTATTTGCCAAGGAGAATATGGTGAGACGTTTACGGTTCCAGCAAATCCTGTTAAGGCAGGTTATAGCTTTGATGGTTGGTTTACATCACTTACAGGCGGCGAGAAGCTTGACAAAGTCGCAGGCGATGAGATGACATTTAGTGAGCTTGAGCCAAGCGTTTACTATGCACGCTTCTCAAAGAGTGAAAGTCAAGTTACGCTCGATGCAAATGGTGGCACAATCGATGACCAAGAATCAATGGTTGTTAGCGGCAACACTGATGACGTAATTTCCTATACAGTTCCAACGCGAAATGGTTATACATTTGTTGGTTGGAACAAGTCTGGAGACGCAACTTCAACTGACGACACTCCTGCAACATCGCTAACCTTCCCAGCAGCATCGCAGACTTATAAAGCTTGCTGGACTGCAAATGTTGCAAAAGTTAAATTTATTGCACTAAACGCAAATGTTGTTGAAAATGGTCAATCGAAAGGCAAGAGCAGCGCTGAATACACTGGGAAGACAGACGGTTCTGTTACATATGGCGCGATGAGCGCAACTAGAGTTGGCTATACATTTGTTGGTTGGAGCGAGATGCAAATCGGCGACGTGGTCGACGCACTTCCATCAACTTTTGAACCTGGAGTTAGCGTCTACTATGCACAATTTGTTGCCAACGATGTTCATATTACTTTGGATGGCAACGGTGGTTCGTTCGCTGGCATCGACCCGCTACAATTGACGGGAAAATATGATGACAACGCAGTTTTGGAGAGACCAACTAGAGAAGGTTATACAT
>CAVFJE010000017.1:0-26714 GCA_963622845.1 Dialister sp. CAG:486 | reverse complement strand
TTCGTGTCCTGGAAATTTTAGGTCAACAAACCATTCTTTGTAGAGCCGTTGCGCCGCTTCTTCCAGCAACTTTATTTGCTTGC
Source organism: Dialister sp. CAG:486 (assembly GCA_963622845.1). GTDB lineage: Bacteria > Actinomycetota > Coriobacteriia > Coriobacteriales > Eggerthellaceae > CAVFJE01. The sequence continues at coordinate 26,631 of CAVFJE010000017.1, read as the reverse complement.
GATTGTTTTCGATTAGGTCATCGTAGGCAGAGAGGATATTGGCGATACGTTTTTGAACAAACAAACAGGGAAGCTCAAAACTGTAATTCTCTATTTTTGCTGGAGAGGTGTGATGGACAGTTGAACCGCTAGATGAACCCGCAATTGTACGCTGATACTCTCGTGTTTGAAGAACTCTTAGCAAATAGTCTTTAATTACCTTTGAATTGTCAACTTCCACTAAACCTATCCGCTGATTATGGAGATACACTCGATCGGATAAATCTGGCACGAGTGCACCAAAGCCTAAGGTGTCAATATTCTTACTTAAATCAGTCATAGTAACTATAAGATCTCTAGGCTTTAATACATATTCAGGAGGTATATTGCCAGAAAAAAATTTGCATTTCTCTTCTTGAAACCCCCCTCCTATTGCAAAATTTCCTGGCGTAACGAGAACACACCCATTGTCAACTTCGGTTATAAATTCACCAGGAAATGCAAAACCATGTTTAATGGAGACCACATCTTTCAACTTAACCCTCATAAGCCAAACTCCTGAAAGTTTTTGTTGATGGTGGTCATGAGAGTGTTGCTTTGTTCCTGAAGTTCAAACAACTCATCGTGAATTTCATGCATGCGAGCGTTAAAGTCAACTCCGTCGTCTTCAACAGGAGGCACTCCAACGTAGGCCCCTGGTGTTAAGCTCCACGAACTTTTGTCCGCTGGTTGGTCGCCTTGAATTTCTGCTCGCGTTGCAACCTTGCAAAGCCCTGCAACATCGGCATATTCACCTTCACCAAATTTCTCCGTGAGCCAAACAGCCTCTGCAATTTCAGTTGCTGCTGTCTCCATTTGTTCCATGGTTTGAGCTAGGGCTTCTCGACGCTTCTTCTGTTCGCGTTTAGGCAACGCCTCCACTTCTTTTTTGTCAGCTTCTTTTTGTGCCGCAACGTCTGCAAGCATTGAAGTGTGCGCCTCTGCAAAATCTCTCACGTCATCAATTTTGTTTAACAACTTGCGCGTTTCATCTGAAAAAAGTTCGGCAACTGCCACAGCGCGATTTTTATATTCTTCAATTAAGTTCTTATACTTATCGACTTCACCACGATGCAGCCAAACAATCGCTGACAGATTTTTAAGTTGCCAAAAAGTCCACTCGTTAAGCGTTGTTGAAACAGCAGTGTGGTATCGCTGCGCATCAATAAATAACACTTTGTCTCTTATGTCTTCAGCTTTACCTTTATCAAAAAACCACAGCGTGCAAGGCAAGCTTTTTGTGTAGAAAAAGTTGTTTCCAACATAGAGCATCACATCAACATGGCCACTTTCAACAAGCTTTCTGCGCTGCAACTTTTCAGCGTTGGAATCGGTGGCAGACGACGCCATGACAAAACCAGCGCGTCCAGTGTCTTTAAGGTAAGAATAGAAATAGTTAATCCAAAGGTAATTGGCACCGCTCGCAGAAACTTCTCCCTTCGAATTTTCTTTAGGCTCACCCAAGGGCAATCGTCCTGCATCAACTGCCGCTTGCCACTTCACCTTGTCAACATTAAACGGCGGATTTGCAGCAACGTAGTCACATTTGCCATTCAGCGCGTGCGCGTCGTTGTAAAAAGTGTTAGCACCATCGCCCGACATAATTTTGCCCTGCATCCCGTGCACCGCCATGTTCATAAGGCAAAGTTTTGCATTGTAGTCAACTTTTTCTTGACCGTAGAACATCAAACTCTCGGCAGGGTTGCCACCAGTGTCGCGCACGTAATCGCTGGCAGACACAAACATACCACCAGAACCGCAGGCTGGGTCAAGCATTGTTCCACGCTCAGGCTCAATCACGTTCATAATCATTCGCACAAGCGATTTTGGAGTAAAGAACACGCCGTCGTCACTTGCCACAGCTGGTGCAAACTTGCCCAGGAAATATTCATAGATGCGACCAATTATGTCATCGCCATCTTCATCAAGCGCAGGATTGTTGAAAATTCGCAAAACTTCAGCCAAAAGCTCATCGCCAATTTCGCTATATGTGTCAGGCAAAACACCTGTGAGAGAGGGGTTAACTTCTGCAATGGCAGCCATGGCAACATTCACGGCGGCACCAATCTTTTCGCCATCTGGCAGGTTCAACAGGTGGTCATATCTCGCCACTTCGGGAATGAACATGGCACCTTTTGCAACATAGTCCTCCGGACTTTTGGGAGGCTTTCTTCCAGCGATGGCAGCTCGCTCCTCCTCAATTTGAGCATCAGCCTTCTTAAAGCGACCCCAAGCATAGCGCAAAAAGATGAGACCTAGCACAGGCATGCAATATTGCTGACTTGTGAGTTTTGAATTTGCGCGCAACTCATCTGCCGCATCCCACAACTCGCGCTCCAACTTAATGATGTCTGCCATGGTCAACTTCTCCTCACATCTTAGAACTCAACTTAATAAATTCCCACTTAACCATGAGAGTTTTTGAATAACACCATTATACTTAAACTTAAACAGTAACGTTAGTGGCTAGGTATATTGATTACAATTCCCACGCCTGCATTGGGTTCGCTTTCTCAGCCTGACTGATAACTGTCAGAAGATCAGTGAATGGTTTTTCAAGAAGTGCCGCATCTCGACATCCTTAGCTACCAATTAACCTGTCACATCTGTCATAACCGTCACGGTTTAGTGTTGAGGACACGTGCATTGGTTGCGGACTCTGTGACAAGAAATGTCCTGTTCACGCAATTAAGATGGAAGACGGTCGCCCAAAATGGGTAAAGGATTCTTGTGTCATGTGCCTAGGGCGCCTCCATCGCTGCCCGAAGTTCTCCATCCAATGTGGACCCAAAACAAAATTCCACGGGCAATATCTAAATCCGCATGTTAGGGTGTAGGGTTGTGATGGAGGCAAGTCATAGTAGTTATGAATAGGCATTCGAAAATTATGTTCCTTGTTTGTATGTCAAAATACATCAGTTTTTAACTCGAGCAGGACTTAAAGAAACTGCGCCATATACGTTGGCAAGCAAAAAGTCGCGCCATCTTTACATTTGTCTTTGGTATAAATTAAGTAAGGATTCAATATTCGATTTGAAAATTTTTCGCAAAAGGCGTCAAGCGAGGCGTGCGTTTTGTATCTTGATGATTTTACCTCGATGGGTTGTATTTTTTTTCCGTCCGATAAAATGAAATCGATTTCATAGTTGTGCTTTGTTTGCCCATTTGGCCACGTATGGTAAAAAAGTTTTCGACCATTTGCTGCGAAAGTTTGGGCGACGATGTTTTCATATACCGCGCCTAAATTTACAGGGAGTGTGTCGGCGAGCAGTTTTTCATAGATGATGTTTTCTGTGAATTTCGAATCCTTGAAAGCAAGAGTTACAAAAAGCCCAGTGTCTGTAAGGTAGAGTTTGAATTTATTTATGTTGATGCTTGCTGAAAGACCAGCATTTGGATCGTTTGTATGATAAGCAAAAAGGACTGTTTTTGACGCTTGGAGCTCGGAGAGTTCTTCAGGAATGTCGCTTGCCTGCCTGCCAGTTAAAACGCTTGACACTTGATATCTTGACGCTTTTTTTGCAAGTTGCGACGGAATTGCGTCGAATAGCCTTGAGAGCGCACCGCTTGGACTAATTTTGTGAAAATCTTCTTCATAAAGGGATATTATTTCTCGCTTTTTCTCATCTACTGCCAAAAAATTGTTAGTTTCAAGGTAGGTTTCTACCGCCTGCGGCATACCGCCAACGAGCATATACAAGCGAAAATCTCTCATAATTTTTCTGTGTGCTGCCTCTCCTAATTTTTGATTGTTGTCAAACGCGGCATGCAGAAGAGGAACGGTTGAAGAGTTTCCTTGAGCCCAACAAAACTCTTCAAAATCCAACGGAAACATTTCAATTTTTGTTTCCTCGCTAGGAATTAGGATGTCAGTTACGTTTTTTCTAATCGAGATTAGCGAGCCCGTTTCGATGTAATCAAATCTGCCATCTGCTACGAGGTGCTTGATTGCTTGCCTCGCTCTCGGGCAAAACTGAACTTCGTCGAATACTATTACAGATTTTCTTTTGGTTAACTGAGTGCCAAATTGAAGCTGCAACTGCAAAAACAGATAGTTGAGATCAGAAAGATCGTCGAAAAGTTCAATTGTTTGTTTTGACGCGATTGAAAAATCTATCAAGATATATGACTCATATTCGGCTTTAGCGAAAGCTTCGACCGTGGTCGATTTTCCGACGCGTCTAGAGCCCTCAATTAAAGCGGCTGTTTTGCCCCCGCTTTTCTTCTTCCAATCTAGCAGTTGGTCATAAACTTTTCTCTTAAACATAATTCCATCCCCTCCCAGGCAAGATTCGGAAATCCGCACTTTTTATTTCTTAATTTTACCCGAAATCCGCACTTTTTGAAACTTCAATTTACCCGAAATTCGCAAGTTTTACATAGACATTTACTTAACCGTTGCTTCAACAACCTTCCCACCTTCAAGTTTAATATCAAAAAAATTAGTCAAAAACTCATCCCCATAAATGTCTGTTATGACAGCATAAATTTGATAGCTCCCATCGGGCAAATTTATTGTTGAAAGCTCAAGCGAATTGTCTGCAGTGATGGAGGCAGTTTCAATAAATTCAGTGTCATCGCCATCATTGTTAACAAACCTTTCAGACAAAATCGTGATAACGTCGCCAGCATTTATGTCTTGCAGGCGTCCTTGCGTGTCATCCTCTTCAATCGGAACAAACCCTTGCAACGAAAATTCTCTCGTTTTCGAGTTAAATGTGAAACGCAGATCCGCGTCTTCGCCGTTAACTTGAACGGGGGAGGTGAACACAGTGGTGTCGCCCACGGTGTCAATTGGTTCGCAGGCAAGCGCGTTTCCATTAAGTGCAACCCATCTTCCACTGAAATCGATTGAATATGTGCCTTTGCCATCTGTGCTAAAGTCATTGTCAAAGCCGAGTCAACCTGCAGGTTCTGAGCCTTTAAGTTGGTAGACGTCATAGATGACACTTTGAACGTACGCCTCACTTTGCGGCGCAATTTGGAAGTTAAGGATCGTCCCCTCTGTGCCTCCTTCGTTCAAAAACTTTATTGTTTCGCCACCTTTCTTATTTTGGAAATTGCTTCCTAAAAAGAGCTTGTATTCGTTGTTTGTTTCTCCTGTCAGATAGTCGTTTAAAGTAGATGTTGAAGAAAGTGGAAAGAAGATGCTCAAGCCTGAAGCTCCTTGCCTGTCATCTCCGTTGAGGGTTTCCGAGCAACTTTCAATTGCTTCCACCACAGATTCACAGCCAAGCTTTTCTGCAAATTGTGACAAGTCGACTGAGTCGCTTTTGCCATTCTGTTCACCAAAGCTCATCGCGTCATTTGCAGAATTAGTTACAGACGCTAAATTACCTTCCTCGGCAAATTTGTCTAAAAAATCAACGCAAAGTGAATCTAGCGCATTCTCAATTTTAGAAAAATTGGTGAGGTCAATTGCGCTCAGTGTCCATAATCGATTGCCCTTGTCTTCACATCGTGTTTTGTATGCAGAAAGAATATTGTCAACAAAATTGCTTTTACCTGCACTTTCAACAACAGTTTTGTAGTCCCAACCTGCAGCAGGTTCAAGGTCTTGACTTGCAATCATTGTGTCTGCATGTTCAGAGACAACTCGCGCTGTTTCGTAATTTGCCATCAAACAAGCATCAAAACAGACGTTTGTGAAATGAGAATTTGTTTCATCAAGAGCCTTGTTGATTTCTGCTGGAGTGAGCCCGTCAAAAGAGTAGTTTTCGTCCAAGCAAACGCCTTTAACGCTGCCAGCTCCGTGGTTCCAAAAAACGAGCGTCGTGTTTTCTGCATTGTAGTTTTCGTTGCAAAAATTCAGAAATGAGGTGAGCGTGTCTGTTTCTCCCATGTTTGCATTTTCTTGCGCTTCAAGTTCAACGAGCCTGCCATCCTGAACACGATAGCGAACAAGCGCGTCTTCGGGGATGCCGTGACCTCGCCATTTGCGTGTGCCGCCCGTTTCAATGATGACGGCGGTGTCAGATGCGATGTCGCTCTCCAGCATTTCGGTGATGTTCTTGGTGGCGATTGCATTTTTAGTTTCGAGCGTTGAGCCGCACATATAGATGTAGACTGCGTTTTTATACGTCGTATGCGTGCTATTTGAATCAAGGCAGCCATAGATGACCGCGCAAGAAAATAGTATCAAAAGCGCAGCGCAAACAAGCGTCACGCCATTTAAGGTTCTTCTAAATTCTGCGATGTGACACGCCAACTTGGGCTAAACTTTCACATAGCTCAAGACAAACATTTCTTTCGGGTCGATGTGCCAATTTTCGTGATATTGTGGTTTTTCCAGAATTTTTGGCTTGCACCATCCATCAAAGAATTTCTTTTCAGAAACAAACCCACTTCCGTCTGATTTTGCTTTTGCTATTTCAAACGAATCCATGAGCCAATCGTTAAAGATCAACTTCGATTTTTTAACGTAGTGCTTATCAAGCTTTTCCGATGTTATTAGATATTTAGCTGTTGATAATCCAACTTCTTTCAATTCGCCCTCTAAGGTTTGCCCATCATGCAAACGCCCTGCCATAGCTTTAATTTCAGAAGTTGTTGCATAGGTTTTTCCTGAAGTTGTGTAATCAATTGAATTGAGAATCCAATATCCCTTTCTGCCTAAATCAGTGTATTTTTCGTAATATGAAGTGAATGGTGTCGACACGCTGATGTCTTTAACCTTTTTATAATATTTTTTGTTCATAGAGTCATAGCGAGTTTTCCTTATCGCATTATCCCAGCCTTTTCCGCTCTCAGTTCCCATAGTTGAAGTGTACCACTTAGCGTTTGTGTAGCAATAGTAGACCGTTTTGCCGTCTTTTGTTTGTTTATAGCAAGTTTCATCAATGTTGTGCGTTTCGCTAATCAGTTTGTCAATTTCTGCAGACATGTCTTGGAAGCGCTTCAAGTTTTCCTCTTGATTTTCGCTCTCATCATTTTCTGTGACGTATGTGTAAACTGTGTCAATTTGATAGACACCCTCCGTCCACACGGTAGCGATGTCTTCTCTGAAGTTGTCGCGCGAATCGTAAGTTTGCTTGCCCCAGTTATAACTTGTTGCACACATGTCGTCATACACCTGGATGAGGTCTTTGCCACTTGCCGCAGATGCGCTCATAATGGTGTCATACAAAACGCCCATGTTAACTGCAAGTTCGTTGATTAAGGTTGCATTGGCTGGGTTGTCGTAGAATTCCTTCAAGGCAGCCTCTCGCGCAGCACCACCTTCTGCAGCGTAGAATTTCTTCAACTTGCCAGAAATCAAAATTTCTTGGTTGTAAATCTTAGAGATTAGCGTGCGAGAATTGTTGACAATTGTCTCATATTGCCCTGCTTGAACAGCGTCATAAAGCGTGTTGATTCGTCTGTCAACATTGCTTAAATTAGTTTTTAATGATGCCATTTTTGACAAAATTTCATCTGTTTTTGCGTTGATGATGCTCGTCTCAGATTGAGGGTTGACAACAGAATTGTATAAGCCTTTATAGCCCGATTTCACAAGCGTTGAAAGCGCGTCTTTCGCAACGCCAACAGCAAGTTTTGTGAGGATGTCACGCGAGCCTTCATCCTCAACCATAACGCTTGCAGAAACATCGTTTGCAGTCTGGCCAGCGTAATCTTCAACGCTTTCGACTTGGATTTCAATTGCAGAATCGTGTTCAACGGCCGAAGCTGGAACGCTCACCTCGCATGCTCCATCGTTTTGCTTGATGGTTGCATCTTCAATTTCTTGCCCATCAACGCGCACCTTGACATCGCTTGCCTGCAACGTGTCGCTTGTGTTGCTTAAGTTTGCATTTAACACGACTTTTTCATCGTCTCTATAATCTTGTTCCACAGTCAGATATGGGTCAGGAATTTTCAAAGAACCTTTGACTTCACTTTCGGTTTCGTTTGCATTCCCTGCCAAAACGAGGAACAGATTATCAAGTAAGTCAGTGTTTGCATTAGGAACGTTTAGCACAACCTCTAGTTCGGCAGAAGATGATAACTTCGCGCTATCAACACTCACTTTTGAGTTTTCACCATTCGTGTTAAGAACACTTAAGTTGCTTTTCTCTGTTCGACCATCAAGAACAAAATCAACTGCCTTCATTTTAAGCGTTAATTTGTTGTCTTTAAGCGAAATGGAATCCTCCTCTAAATCAAGGTAGGGGTTAGCAAATACGGCTGAAACAACATAAGGATTATCTACATTTTCTGAAGTGTCTCCAGCTTCTTCTTCGGTTTTTTCTTCTGCGCTGTTTTCATCTGCGTTTTCATCATCTGTTTCTTCAACCAAATCGACGTCTTCATTTTCGATGACGACGCTTTCGTCGTCTGTTGGCCATTCAACGCCTTTCTCTGAGTTGATTTCGTCTGTCGTCATTTCGGCATCTTCCTCATTCGATGATGCCTGCGCGTCTGCCTCTTCATCTGTCATTGCATCTTCTGATTCCAATTCAATGGCTTTTGAATTTAGTTCAATTTGCGCAATTGCAGCACCATTTTCAACCCATCCATCAGGCTTTTCCATGCTAACGGTTGCTGTCACATCGTCTTTGCGTGTCACATTTTCAATTTGCCAACCGTCAATTGCGCCTGCAAGAGACACCTGTGAAGCGTTTAATTCGCTTGCAAATTTACCCTGTTCTAAAATGACGTTAAAAGAAAAAGAGTTAACGTTTGACGGAATGTAGGGCACTTCTAAATCAAGATAATCTGACCCATCATCGAAGTTTTCCCAGCGATATCCCGAGTTTTTCAAAGTTGTTTCACTCGATTTGTTGCTTTGACACGCACTAAGGGGAACGCTAAGCGTGACAGCAAGAATTAGAGCGAGAGCGGTTTTGAACGTTTTGGCTAGCATTTTGAAATGCCTTTCTCTTTTTGGAAGAAAACACAACCTATTGAGAAAAATGTTACCACAGACAAACGTCATTTTCATTTTGAACAGGCTATAATTCGGTAATTGTGCGCCTTTTCTGTGTAGTTTTTGTTCATGGCGGGCATAGGTATTAGGTTTTAGGTTTTAGTGTGTGCCGTTGTAACTTCTTATGAGCCAAGCGAATAGAGTGCAAAGGTCTACACCACAGACTTAGATACGCCTGATGAAGAGGAATACAAAAAGAATATTTATGAGCGAATGCTTAACGGCAAAAGTGCATCAGATTATGAAAAGGAAGCAAAGGAGCATTTCAAAAAAGAGCCTGGAAAGTGCAAGTTGCTGATTGTGGTCGACAAACTTTTGACGGGTTTTGACGCACCTTCAGCAACCTACCTCTACATTGACAAATCAATTTGCGTCAAATTGAGCACATTGCACGATGCATTCAAAACGAGGAGGAACTCGGCTTATATCCAGACAAAATTAAGCATAGCAAAGCCAGACGTGAATTTTACGATTACTTTATGCAAAGAAGCGAACTCACTCTTCCAGAGAATTCGGAAGTCGATTTAACATGTGCGATTGATGAACAAATTATCAAAGCTCTTGAAGACGGGTGGCGCGAGAATTATCAAAAGCAAAGAAATGTCATGTCCGCAATTAATTATGGAATCTGTGAATTTGCTAAAGAAGTTGATGACGATCTCAGAGATCAAGAAACAGAAAATGTCTATAACATCGCTGAGCATCAGGAAGAATATGACAAGTGAGTAGCACGATTTTAAGGATTTCTGGCTTAACTGTCAGTGTTACTCGGAAGAGTGCTCTAAAAAATCTCTATATCAAGGTCTGCCCTCCTGACGGTGATGTTAAAGTTAGTTCGCCTTTGAGCATTTCTGATTCCCAAATAGAAATGTTCGTAAGAGAAAAACTGCCAGAGATTGAGAAATATAGGGTTAAACTTGCTTCTCGGGTGCGTCAAAGCAAACGTGAATATGTCTCGGGCGAGGCTTTTTACTTGTGGGGTAAGCCCTATATGCTTCAAGTGGTAACAGCTGAGAATAGTCGTTCAAAAGTTCAAAGCTCGGGTGGAAAGTTAATTCTCTCAATCCCTAAGGACTCATCCGTCGACTTCCGCAAACGAAAAATTGATGCCTGGTATCGCAACGAACTGAAAGCAGCAATTAACAACATGGCCGATTCTCTTCAACGAAAAATTGGTGTTAAAGCATCTGAGTTTCGCATTAAAAATATGAAGACGCGCTGGGGCACTTGCAATGTTGAAACAGCTAGGATTTGGATAAATTTACAGCTTGCAAAAAAACCACCTGAATGCCTTGAATACGTGTTAGTGCATGAGTTGTGTCATTTAATCGAAAAAAACCACAGCAAGCAGTTCTATGCGTTGGTTGAACAATTCTGCCCTGGCTGGAGGGAAGCAAAAAAGATGCTAGACGAAATGCCACTCGATTGTTATGAGGGTTATTGAGGTCTGCAGAATGGGAACATAATAGACGTAACCAGAAACTAGCAGCACATTCATCATCGCATCTCGAAGTCCTGAGCTACCAATTAACCTGTCACAACTGTCATAACCGTCACGAAGCCTTTATAACCTAAGTCAATTTGAGGTTTAGTTGTTAATGTTTCTTAGCGGTTTTAGTTAGTGCTAATTGAGACTCGGGACCCATAAACTTTAATTTTTGATTTTCATGATTAAGAAAATTAGTGTCTGAACTTGTGATTTTGGTCGCGGGGAAAGGATTTGAACCAATGACCTCTGGGTTATGAGCCCAGCGAGCTAACCAGACTGCTCCACCCCGCAACGTTTCAACGCCTCTAAAGAGAGGATAAAGTATTATACTTCAAGAGATTATGAATTGTCAACAATTCTATTTTTTATCGTCTTCAATATAAAAAGCGATGGCATCTCAGCAATCGCTTTTATCTTGTACATTAGTTTTTAATTTGATTTCTTGAAACTAAATATCGCTATAACCAAAATCTTTTTCGCCATTAAAGACCAAAAGAGCCTCGTCGACAGAAGCATCAGCGAGCGTGATCGCACTGATTGCTTTAGTTAGACGCACAGCTTCATCGAGTGAGCGTTGGTGAATGTTTCTGCCCGTCGCGTTGCCAACAGCACCGCCTACATGGATTTGATCATGGAGTTGCGTGAGGAACGTCTTTGCGTCAACAGTGCCGCCACCTGCACAAACTAGACCAGTTCTACCACTTGCTTTTGAGGCAATCGATAGAGCTTCTGCTGGAGTTCCATTTTCCGGAGCTGGTGGGTTGACCTTGACGAAGTCAGCGCCAAGGCAAAGTGCAACACCTGCAGCGCCTGCAATTAGGTCAGGGTCTTTCTCGGCTGTTACTGCCTTGCCTCTTGGATAGTTCCACAAAACAACTAGAAGACCGCACTCGTGAGCTTGAGCAATGAGCTGTCCCGCTTCTGCAAGCATTGTTGCTTCATATTCGCTGCCCAAATAAATTGTGTAACCAAGACCAACGATGTTGACGCCGTTCTCTCGAAGAGCAAGCACTGCCTCCAGGTCTGTTAGCTGTGGAGAATATGGATCCTCTTGTGAAGTTTTGACAAGATTAGTCTTGCTATTCATCTTCACGAGATAATTTAGCTCAGGATAATCATTTGCATATTGAGCAATGAGACCTCTCTGCCCTGCAAGAACGCCGATTACACCTTGACTTCCAATTTTGAAGAGATGCTCTGGCTCGCAATCAGCAATGTCGATGCCCTCCCCATAAAAGTCTTTGTTCATGTGCTCAACTTTTTGGTCGCAAGCAAAGAGCATCAAACGACCAGTCTTGCGAGTAGCTTTGAGCCAATTTGAAGCATATGTGTCTCTTGCCTCTGCTGGCACATCTGCAGGAATTCTAACCTCGTTAGCACTAAATTTCTTCATTATTCCTCCTAAGTTGAGAAGTTTGTGATTAAATAACCACCCCATATTATAAGTCTATTTTTGATTTTTGGCACTCTCTGCAAGTTCATTCTGGGCAATAGCAATGCAAAAAGTATCATGCATTTTGCAACATTAATGTATCATAAAAGAAAGCGATGATATCAATTCTATTTAGAATCTTCAAAGGTTTAAGGGAGAGTATTGCGTATGAAAAGTCTGAGTAAATGTAATTTTCTAAAAGTTATCGTTTGTAGTTCGTTAGTTGTAGGATGTTTGACACTAGCTAGTCGTGATTTTAGTGCAGTCGCTGCATTCGCACAAGATGACATAAAAACTAGCGCTGCGTCAAACAGTAGCGAGATCACCACAGGAGATGTGACTATTACCAAACCTACAGCGCAAGAAATTCGCGAGAAATATGCAAATATTCGAGCTTATTCCGCGAATCGCTTTAAGACAGAGCCTTCGGTAACATCGCCTTACTCTATTGGTGCGCTGCCAGAAGAAACATTGCAAAATGGTGAAGATTGGCTAAATTTCATGCGCTATGCCGCAAACTTGCCAAGCATCACTTTGACCGATGAACTTAATGAGAGCGCACAATATGCGTCCGTTGTAATGGCAGCAAACAAGGTCTTGAGTCACACTCCAAGTAAACCTAGCGATATGGAGCAGACTTTTTTCGACAAGGGTTATTACGCGTGCAATGCAAGCAATATTGCTTACAGCAGTGCTGGACCTCTATCATATTTCAACAATTACAAGCTATCCGCTCTTGCCAGAGCGGTTCAAGGCTGGATGGACGACGATGATGCGAGCAATATTAAAATGGTAGGTCACAGAAGATGGGTTTTGAATCCATCGACTAAAACTTTTGGTCTTGGTTCAGCAGATACAACTGGCCTCTACGAAGGCAATACTTGGGGTTATTCTTTCTCTGCACTTCGCGTAATGAACCGAACAGAGGGCTCTGCGTATCCTCAAGTAGACACGAGCGGAAATGTAAATTATGAAGTAATTGCGTGGCCAGCAAGTGGGTATTTCCCCAACAATGTTTTTGAAGTTGATACACCATGGTCTATAACTTTGAATCCTAGTAAATATGAAACACCTAGCGCAAATGATGTTACAGTAACTCTAACTGATAAGACTAACGCAAAGACTTGGACGTTTAGCAAAGTAAATTCGCAAGATGGAGCTGTTGATCTAAAGAGCGACTTTTTTGCTGTTGACACACAAGGTGCAGGGGTAGCAAATTGCATCATCTTTAAGCCCGGTGATGTTGGGACTACAAAGATGACCGGTAGTTGGGACGTTAGTATCTCTGGTATCAAGAAAAAAGGACAGAGCACTTCCACAACAATAACTTATGAAGTCAATTTTTTGGACATGAATGACATAAGTTCATCAACTGTAACTTTGGATGACATTGATCTAACTTACTCAGGTTATTCTAAGCAACCAACGCCAACTGTTGTCCTTGGTTCTAAAACATTAAAGAGAGACACTGACTACAAAGTGACTTATCTCAACAACAAAAATGCTGGAGAAGCGACGATGACCATTGAGGGAATTGGCAACTACTCTGGGACAATAACTAAGCAATTCACGATTACAAAGAAAAGCCTCACCATTACTTACGGTGGTGAAACCATTACCTTTGGTGATACTCCGAAGCTTGCTCTAACTTATAGCGGATTTGCCTTAGGCGAGGACGAAAGCGTTTTGAGTAGCCAACCTAGTATTACGGCTGCCAATCTTAATGCTGGCACGCAAACATTGACACCAAGCGGAGCTTCGGCAGATAACTACGACATTACCTATGTCGGAGGTCAGCTGACCATTAATACGCGTAATATAACGCTCGCTACGAGCTCAACAATTGCAAGGCAGCCATATACAGGATCGGCGATAACCCCGAGCGTTAGTCTCCTGTTTAGAGCAAAGCAGCTTGTAGAGGGTGAGGATTATTCTCTCGCTTATTCCAATAACACTAACGTTGGAACTGCTACTGTCACGGTGACAGGTATTAACAACTTCAGTGGTACAAGCGAGCTAACTTTCGAGATTTATGACACAACGCAACCATCTATCAATGTAGCCAAGATCACGGGGAGCGGCACTGTCAAAGTGAATGGCAAGCCTCTTAAAGAAGGCGAAGGGATTACTTATGCAGATGGCGAGCTCATTAACGTCTCCTGGCTGCCAGAGCAGGTTGGCACGGCAAATTTGACGCTCATCAAGTCGATCAAAGTCAACGGTGTTGATCAAGATGCAACATCTAAAATTGTCAAATCTAAATGGCAAGTTGCCAATAATGCCTACAGAAGCCTTATGTTTGACACAGTCGCCATGATGACAACATTTGATGCGGTCAAAAATGCCGAGCAAAGCGTCTCGCTTGGTGCGATCTCTGTTAATGCTGACACTAATGTAACCTCTCTAGAAGTTGAATTTGCAGAATATGTCCCAGTGTATCGTCTCTATAACATGATAACCTCAGAGCATCTGTTCACAACTAACAAGACAGAGTACGACAACTTTGTCAAGTTATGCGACGAAGGAAAAGACGTTTGGATTGGCGAGGGTATAGATTGGTTTGCTGAAGTTACACCGCAAATTGCCGACTCTAACACTGTGAGACGCTTTTACAACGCAGGTCTAGGAGCTATGGGTCGCTCTAGCCATTACTATTCAAAAGATGAAACTGAGATTGCAACATTGTTGCAAAATGGTTGGGTAGACGATGGAGCTGAAAACTACATTCAAAGCGGTGGAACAGTTCCAATTTGGACTTGTTATAACGAAGGTTTAGGAAGTGCTCACCACTACACATCAAACAAAACTGAGTGGGAAGGTCTTGAACAGCACCAATGGGCGCTAGAGAAAGATAAGAATGGAACGTTGGGTGTCTTTCAAGCTGTTATGAGCGCCAAGCCTTAAAGGAGCAGTAACGGTTTTATACGGCACTCCAAATTTGCACTCTACATTCCTTAATTGCGCTACCACGAAGAGGCGTATAGTCAAGATTGGTGAGTGTGACTAATTTGTCGCACTCGCCATTACAACAGAGCCATACACCGTAATCGTCCGAGCCATCACTTGCCTCAATTAATGCATATTGCTTCAAGTCAGGCTTAAAGATTGCGACTGTGCGAGTAGATTTAATCGCATATAGATCTCCCGACCATGCAGGAGCAGAAAGCGGAGATCTGCCAAATTGCATCCATGTCGATTGTGAAAGAGAAGTGTTTTTTAAGTCCTTGGATTTCTTTTGCGCAGCTTCGTCATCTCTTTCGCTTGATTTAGCAGTAGCTAAGAGTTCTTCGTACGTTTGACTGTCTGTTAAAGAGTTGTAAGTTCCTATTTGAGAAATTCCGTCTCCATAGTCGTAAGATCCAGTGAATGAAAAAGCGAAGTGTCCGCGTCCATACGATACGTCTTGCGGTTTCATTGACGTTGGCAAAGTGCAACAGTCAACTTCCACACCTGAATTGTTTAAATACGTTAATTTATACGAGCTTGAATAGACGCTGTCTCTTGGACAACAACAAATGCCTGACTTCGCTATTGATGGCGGGCATGCAAAAGAACGTGTCGAGACGACTTTCTCAATTTTGTTTGCATTTTCACCTAAGTTAATTTTAAGAAGTTCGCTTTGAGTAGACGATGAGTTGTCGTCATTTGGCGACAATTGAATCCATGCAACGGTTTCACTTGCGATAATATCAGGTATTTTCCAATTTGAATCAAGCTCCAAAACAAGTGTAGGAGAATCACTTGCTATGTGAGAAGAAGATGTAAACACACGTTTTTTATCTGTCAAAAGATTTGCTTCTATCCAAACGCATCCGCTTTTACTTGCAGCAAAATCTATTATGTCCCACCTGGGTTCGCTCGATACAGGTGAGCTAAGAGCAGTTGTCGAGTTTCCATTGCTTGCGTCAATTATGACGGCTCTGTTTAGTGGAGAGCCCGCTTCGCTACTTTGGAGAGTAGCAATTATGTTGTCACTTCCATAGCGAACTAGGGTATTGTAGGGCAGAGAAATCGTACGCTCAAGTTTTAGAAATTGCCCTAAGTCGTCGATTTGCTCGCAATCTGACAAGCCAAATACATTAGCAGAAGGCACGCTTATGCGGGTTGTGCCGATTTGGCTGTCGCCCTCAACTGCATAGTAAATCCCACTAGCAGATGCGATTGCAACTCCAGCTACCACCCCGCCGATGATGAAGTTGCGCCGCGTGATTTCCTTGTTCTCGATCCTCTCTGTAAGAGTGGCTGCTTTTCTGGATGTAGGTCTATGTCCTCTTTGATTTGGCAAGTTTTTATCCTAAAAGGTAGGTTGGGTCGACTCTTTATCTGGAACAAGAAGTGCAAGGACAGGAAGCATTGGAAGCAAGTATCTTTCTTGAAAGCCACTTAGATTTTGCAAGCCGCTACCCAATTCGTTCCATGTCAACATCAAGAAGAAATAGATTAGAGTAGTTGTTATAAGCGCGATTGCGACAACAAGGACTACTTTAGAAGTTGCAAAGGAGTCTCCTCTTCTCGAGATGATAATAAAGGTTGCAAGAATTGGAATTGCCATATAGAGCAACGACGTTGGAACGGTAATCGCAAGGTAGAATATTGCATTCGCTAGACAGATTAGTATAGATTTTGGTAAGTTAGATAGCACCGACGACATTTGCTCAGCGTAATCAATAGTGGGGATTGTATAAACCATCTGGAAGTTTGTTGCCCACCATCCATATATGCAAAAAAATGCTACGAGCGTTAAAAATGAAGTGACCACCTTTGCTTTTGTTGGCCAAATATTTCTAGGCAGTGCAAGATAAATTAGAGCTAACGGTGCGTAGGGTGCCTTTAGTATTAATATTGCAAAAGTCAAAATTGCAATTACTAGCATTTTAAGGATAGACAATTGTTTTCTGTCATAGACTACCTTTAGTGCAAAAGCCACATAAAACAGGGACACACCTACCAACAGTGCATCGACACTCATAGACGATGCGCAAAAGATTGCGGGCGGCAATGATGCGATAGCTACAAAGAGAGCTTTTGCTTTTGGTGCGACGATTATCGCAAGAATTGCTAGAATTGCAAAGAGAATGAAGTTTGAAAGTCGTGCTCCAAAAAGTAGTCCCCAAGAGTTGGCGTTGGCAAGCATTGCAATTTTCATGCCGATTGCAGTAGACACGTAAGATAGTGGTGTATATTGATTTGCTCTCGTGTAGCTCTCAACCATATTTGTTGAAGATTTATCGTCGCTTAGCTTGTTTCTTTGCAATGATAATTTTTCATCGCTCGGTATGGTATATGTACCAGGAGCTTGAGAGATTTGTGACGTCAAAAGAGTGGTGACTAAATCTTTGTGATAAGCATCTTCGTCAAATGCTAAATTTTCAGGTAATTTTATTTTTTGAACGTGAGAACTAGCGTTGTTACCAGCAATTTCTTGGTCTTTATCTTCTGTTGAAGTAAAGCATTGCCCTGTTGCCAGAGAATAACTTCCGGCAATGCTCATTTCTGGGTCAGGACCTGTCAGTGGACCAAAATTAGTTATGTATACCCCAAATTGAAGTGTCGCAAGACATAAAAATACAAGTATGCAAATCCTTGAATTTTTGAGGAAGGCAAAACGGTTTTTAGATGTCATTGTTTTTGTCATAGTAATCTTCGAATAAAATCATCGAAACTAAAAGAATACCACATTAAAAGGCTCTCCCCTTTCATTTCAATTGTATGTTGCACACCTTAAAAGTTAAGATTAATTATCAGATAAACAACGCCAACAGTCACCTCGTTGTGTCATAATATAGTTATCCGCGAAAGTATACAGAAGTGTCACTGGAGAGACGATGGGTATTTTCTCAAGATTTGAGCGAAAAGTCGAAGATGGCGTTGAGGGTGTAGCTGGAGCTTTAGAAAAGTCAGCTCTAACGCCTGTTCAAGTTACAAAAAAATGCGAAAAGCAGATGAAGCGCGAGAAGGTTGTCGGAGCTGGAAAGCAAATTGCACCGACACTTTATACCGTTTTGGTTAGCACATTTGACGACGAAAAACTCTCCGGTTATTATCCTACGCTAGCTGGGGAAGTTGAAACTTACCTAGTCGCAAAAGCCAGAGAGATGGGTCTCCAAATGGACGGAAAGCCTCTAGTGAGATTTTTCGCAGATCCTGACCTGAAGAGTGGCAAATTTGAAGTCATTGCTGAACTAGTGGCGTCTTCCACTATTCATCAATTGCGCGAAGAAGAAAATGCAAGATATGGCATTGTTAATCAAGCTCCTCCTCAAGTGAAAGTATCTAACCCTGTGCCTGCACCAGTGCCAGTTCCTGCACCTGTGCAAGTTCCAGTTCAAGGCGCACAACAAATTCCAAATGCTAAAAAAGTTCAACCGGGGCAAATACCTACAGTTGAAAAGCAAGAGATACCTGTGGTAGATGATTCTGGACTCGATGTTGTCAATGTGCCAGATGGTCAGAGTGCTGTGCCAGTTTCGAATAAGCAAAGCCAGAAAAGTGAGCCGTCAACTTTGGAAGTTTATCTCTACGATGAAGGTAACGACATTGCCTATAAGCTCTCTGGTGCTCCTCAAAAAATTGGGCGTGAGTCCAGCAATGACATCGTTGTGAGCGACATCAACGCTTCAAGAGTTCATGCTGAGATTCACATGGAGCCCAACGGTACATGGATTATCTCTGATATGGGATCGACGAATGGACTTTATATTAATGGTAGACGCATTACGTCTGCACCGCTAAATGATGCAGATATCGTATTGATAGGAACAACAAGGCTAGAATTCCAGCTTCTCAATTAGCACATGGTTGATATCATCTTACTCATAGGCAGACTACTTTGTGTCGCGTTGCTCTATCTTTTTCTTTTCGCAATCATGAAATCGGGAATTGGGATGGTTAAGGGCTCAAACAAGAAGTCTAAGCAATGGAACTTAACGGTTGAGAGCGGCCCCAAAGAGCTCAAAGGTGTCAAGATAACTGTCTCAGGCACGGTTATCGTCGGAAGATCTCCAGGGTCCGACATTGTTATTGCTGCTTCATACGTATCAGGGCGCCACGCCCAATTTAAGTTGATGGGCAAAAATCTCTTCGTTGAAGACTTGGGTTCGACTAATGGAACTGCAGTCAACGGGAACGAAATCACGGCACCTGTTGCATTGAAGAACAACGATGTAGTCAATGTAGGCGACGTCTATATTCGCGTTAAGTACAAATAGTTGCAAGAGATACACGCACATGAAATTTGGAAAACATATCAACAAAGAGATTTCACGCTTGAGCGAGCCTAATTCAGGTTCAAAGACTGACGTAGGCAAAGTTAGAGAGCAAAACGAAGATAATTTGGTCGTCTCGCATCCTCTCTATGCTGTCTTTGATGGAATGGGAGGTCACGAAGCGGGAGAAGTTGCAAGTGAAATTGCAGCAGATGTTGTGTTGCGTCGTGCTCCTGAAGACTTAGACCCTGAAGGGCTTGAGCAAGCCGTCATAGAAGCAAATCTCTCAATTATTAGGGCTGCTAGAGAAGGCAGAGGCAAGGAAGGCATGGGCACAACGTGCACTGCCGCTATGCTAAGTGGAGAGAGGCTCGTCATCGCACAAGTCGGTGACTCGCGAGCATATTTGCTTCATGAAGGCAAGCTCACGCAGCTGACGCGTGACCATTCTTATGTCGCAGACCTTGTGGAAGCTGGTAGCATCACCAAAGATTATGCGAGAGTTCATCCATTGCGCTCACGCATCACAAGGGCACTTGGAACCGATCCAAACATGGTTGTGGACATCTATGAGATTAATGTCGAGGCGGGAGATCGACTTCTTCTTTGTAGTGACGGTCTTTATTCGATGATTACAGACCACGACATTGAAAGCATTATGTGTCAAGAGGCACAACCTCAAAAATGTGCTGACAGGCTTGTTAATGAAGCGAACGAGTGGGGCGGGCACGACAATGTGACTGTCATTGTTGTTGACGTCTCAGGCTTTACAGAGATAAAAAAGCGCAAAATTGCCCGCAAGACAAAGCTGTTAGCTGGGTTTGTTGTGGTAGCTCTTGCTGCGTTAATTGGTGGGTCTATCTTTGCTTTCAATCACTTGGTTACGACAACAACTTATCTTGCAGACAACAATGGCAAGGTAGCTATTTATCAAGGTTATCCTGAAGGTTCTGTTGGTGGGCAAACTAGCAACTTGAAAGAAACGACCGATGTCTCAACGAAGGATCTCGACGAGAGTGTAAGAGGTAGAGTTCAACGAGGCGAGATTACGTGCGAGTCGTTTGAGGAAGCGAAAAGTTTGATCGACAATTACAAATCACAAATTAGCGCTAGAAAGCAAGAGGAAGAAAAGCAAGCTCAAGCTAAGCAAGAGGCAGAAAAAGAGGAGTTCGAAAACTTAACAGATGTCCAGATTGATGTAAGTGGAGCTCAATAGATGAAAAGGCGCAATCTAGAACTGCTACTTCTTTGCGTTGCAGCCCCAATTGTAATAGTACTCTTCGCAATGATGGTTATTACGGGAGGCCAAGCGCTTTCATTTAATACTTTGGGTGTGCCAATCGGCATCTTCATTGCTTTTTTAGGAGCACACTTTGCAATCCGAAAGCTTGCTCCAAACGCAGACCCAGCGCTCTTACCAATCACATTTGCACTTTGCGGAATCGGGATTGCGTTCGTAACACGACTTGCCCCTGATGCAGCGTCGCGCCAACTTATTTGGTTATATGCAGGAGTTGCGATTATGGTAATCTTGCTGGCAATAATTCCGCGATTGCGAAAACTTGCAGATTACAAGTACACGTTCATGATTATCGGTGTCGTGCTTCTACTCTCGCCGATGTTGCCTGTTATAGGCACGGAAGTCAATGGCTCGCGACTTTGGCTATCGCTCGGTGGGCTGTCGTTTCAGCCTGGTGAAATTGCAAAAATTTGCATAGTCATATTTTTAGCTGGATATTTGAGCACGCACAGAGAGATGCTCTCGATTTTCACGTGGAAGATCGGACCTGTCAGCTTGCCGTCGCCTTCAACGTTGCTGCCACTCATTTTGATGTGGGCACTAGCATTTTCAGTCGTTGTACTAGAGAAAGACTTAGGCTCGGCCCTTGTTTTGTTCTTGATATTCTTAGTCATGCTCTATGTTGCAACTGGAAAGAAGTTCTACGTTGTGATTGGCATCATATTAGCTTGCGTGGCTGCCTATGTGTTATATAGATCGTTTTCACATGTACAAACTAGAGTAAACATTTGGCTTGACCCTTTTGCTGACGCACAAAATAGCGGCTATCAACTCGTCCAATCCCTCTATTCTTTGGCAGATGGAGGCATGTTTGGAGTGGGAATTGGAAGAGGTCTATGCGACTATATTCCTTATGTCGAATCGGACTTCATATTCTCTGCTATATCGGAAGAGACTGGACTTCTTGGCGCTGCTGGGGTGCTTTTGTTGTACCTTTGCTTTGCGGTCAGAGGTGTTTGCATTGCAGCTAGAGCAAAAGATGACGTCTCGTCATTTATATCGGTTGGAACGCTTTCAATCATAGTATTGCAAGCATTCATCATCGTCGGCGGCGTAACGAGGTTAATCCCGATGACAGGCATTACGCTACCGTTCATCTCGCAAGGTGGAACGTCGCTTATTTGCGGCTTTATGATTGTGGCAATGCTTATGCGAGCAGGCGATGAGGCAACCGGTCTTGGTACAGAAATGAAGACTACTCTAATACCGAGAATTGAAGACGGTGGAGTATTGGGCAGAGTTGTTTTGGGCAAAAGGCTCACATTTACGATTTGCGTGTTTTCTTGCATGTTCGCCGTGCTAGTTGCAAATTTGACTTATATAATGGTCTTTCAAGCTGAAGATTTGCAAAACAGATCTGGCAACAACCACACTATCATCAAAGAGCAAAAAACTGCTCGAGGCTCAATTTCAACGCATGATGGCGTCGTACTTGCTTATTCTGAAGCCAACGAGGATGGAACTTACGAGCGGCACTATCCAGCAGGCAATCTTGCTACGCATGTGGTTGGGTATTACTCGTCTAGATATGGATCAAGCGGCATTGAGTCAAGTTGGAATAGCACTCTTCAAGGAGAAGAGAACTTGGCGACCATCCAAGATCTCATAAACAAGATGGCAGGCAAAACAGAGCGAGGAAACGACGTGAAGCTTACGCTAAACTCGTCCGTTCAACAAGCTGCTCAAAATGCTATTGATGGTTATAAAGGCTCTTGCGTTGTTCTTGATCCAACGACTGGTGCGGTGCTAGCCATGGCGTCGTCTCCTACATATAATGCAGAAAATGCAGAAAGTGTTCTGGAGCAGGCAGCTTCACAAACAAGCTCTTCTAGCAGGTCGTCAGAGCTACTCAATCGTGCAACATCTTCTCTTTCTGGCCCAGGTTCGACATTTAAAACGGTCACTCTTGCGGGGGCACTCAACGCGGGAACTGTCAGCGAAAATACATTCTTCTCTTCCCCTGGTTCAATGGAGATTGGTAATGCAAAAGTTTCAAACTATGACTCAGAAAGTTATGGATACATCAGCGTAAAGCGTGCTTTTGAATTGTCTTCGAATACAGTATTTGGGCAAATTGGCGTTCAGCTGGGCTCAAAGTCTTTAGTTGAAACTGCAGAGAGTTTTGGGTTTAATTCGAAAGTAGACTTTGACTTGCCTGTTGCAACTTCTCTTATGCCAGAAGAGAGCGAAATGACTGAGTGGGAAACTGCATGGGCAGCCGCTGGAGAGCCAGTAGGCGAGCACTCTTCTCCAGCTGGTCCGCAATCGAACGTCTTTCAAATGGCAATGGTTGCAAGTGCGATTGCCAACGACGGCAAAATAATGAAGCCTTATCTGGTTGAGAGCACGAGTAACGCAAATGGCACTCAAGCTTATTCAACAACTCCAACTCTGTATAAGCAAGCTTGCAACAAAGATATTGCTGAGAGAGTTTTGCAATGCATGAAAGGCGTAGTAAGTTCGGGCACTGGATACGCGGCAAACGTATCAGGAGTCACAGTTGCAGGCAAAACAGGAACTGCGGAAAACCAAGGTAAGAATCCAGATTCGTGGTTTATAGGCATTGCCGATGCAGATGGTGCAAAAAATGTCGTCATCGCAATTGAGATTGAAGAAGCACAAGGCACTGGGTTGGCCTCAGAAAAAGCGAAGGCAGTTATCGAGGCGGCACTTAGTGCGCAAGGGGTATCTCACAAGTGAGATACTCGCAAAAAATTATATTTATAGTGGCATAAAGAGTGGCATGTGTGCTAAAATATGTTTTAACTATCTAGAGCTCATATTCTCTATATAGAAACAAACGAAGCACAAACGAAACAAAAGTTTAGAAGAGAGAGAGTTAGTCGTGAGCACACAAGGTTCTATGACAGGTAAAGTTCTAAATGGACGCTACGAGATTGGTGAGAGAATCGGTCTCGGAGGTATGGCGGAGGTATACACTGCGCAAGATACAGTGTTAGGGCGCATAGTTGCCGTAAAAGTGATGCTTCCCCAATTTGCTGAAGATGAGAATTTTTCGCGTCGTTTCAGACAAGAAGCTGCGGCTGCTGCAAATCTCTCAAGCCCTTATATCGTAAACGTTTATGATTGGGGCCAAGATCAAGGCACATATTTCATCGTTATGGAATATATTCGAGGCTCTGATCTCAAGAGTGCTGTCAAGCAACGTGGTGCGATCAATCAGCGTAAAGTTGCAGAGATCGGTGCGCAAGTTTGTCAAGCTCTTCAAGTTGCACACTCGCAAGATATAATTCATCGCGATATAAAGCCACAAAATATCATGGTTCAGCCTGATGGAAATGTCAAGGTCATGGACTTCGGTATAGCAAGAGCGAAGAATTCTTTGGCCGAAAAGACGGGCAACGTTTTGGGGACTGCTCACTATATTTCACCAGAGCAAGCTCAAGGTAAGGATTTAACTGCTGCTAGTGACATTTATTCACTCGGCGTTGTTTTGTATGAAGCCGCAACAGGAAAATTGCCTTTTGACGGGCCAGACGCAGTAAGTGTGGCGTTGATGCAAGTTCAAGACGAACCTGAAGCTCCAAGAAGCATAAAAGCAGATCTCGATCCTAATCTAGAATCAATTATCCTAAAAGCGATGTCTAAAAATCCAGCAGGCAGATATACAACTGTTCAAGAGATGAAAGTTGCACTAAACGATTATTTAGCTGGAAGATCGAACCCATCGTTTACTCAGCAACAGACCTCCGTAATTAGCCCAGCGGTCGGAGCGGGTGCAGGAGCTTATGTAGCGGGAGGTGTTGACAGAACTTCAGTTATGCCTGCAATTAATTCGGCAAGCACTTCTGGCAACTATCCTGCAAATGAGCAAAATAGTTATAAATCGTCGAATACTTCAGGAAAAAAGCAGTTGTCGAACAAGAAAAAAGCGGCAATAGCTATTGGCGTTTTAGCAGCTATTGCTATTGCGATCGCTTGCTATTTCGCATTTAACCAAGGAGAAAAAGTCAGCGTTCCTGATGTTACAGGAAAAACTACTGCGGAAGCGACGCAGTTAATAGAGCAGGCTGGATTTAAGGTTGGCAAGATGGACAGCGTCTATGACACCAACACAGAGGCGGGCAAAGTCATTAGCCAAAATCCAGGTGCTGGCGACAAGGCTGAAAAAGGAGCGACTATAAATCTTGTTGTTAGCCAAGGCACGGAAAAGATTTCAGTCCCAGATGTTGTTGGGAAATCAAAAGACGAAGCGACTTCCGCCTTAACGAAGCTCGGGTTTGCCATAGGTGATGTGAGTGAACAAGCTTCCGATAGCGTCGCTTCAGGTAATGTCATCTCAACTGATCCAAAGTCTGGTTCAGAGGTTGCAAAAGGCTCTGTCATCAAACTTGTAGTTTCGAAGGGAAGCGACAAGGTCACTGTTCCAAATATCGTTGGACTGTCACTGTCTGAGGCGAGAGCGAAAGCGCAAGCCGTTGGATTGACAATTAGCCAAAGTGGCAGCGACAATTCTGACACTTACGACAAAGATGTTATCATGTCGCAAAATCCTACTTCAGGATCTTCCATAGACAAAGGAAGTAGCATTGGTTATGTCATTTCGCTAGGTAGAGGAAATGTCTCTGTGCCTGATGTCACAGGCTATTCGCAAAGTGGTGCAAAAAGTAGCCTCGAGAGCCTTGGCCTAAGTGCCAGCTTTGTTGAGCAATACTCAGATACTGTTGAAAAAGGCATCGTTATCTCTACAAACCCTTCGGCTGGAACGAAGATTGAGCCAGGCAGTAGCGTTACTGTCACAATTTCAAAAGGTAAACAATCTTCAAGCTCTAACTCTTAAGAATTAACTTTTTACTTTATTTTTATGAGAGAGAGGATTTCACACGACACCTCTCTCTCAACTAGTTCTCTAGGTTTGAGAAATTCTAGCTCCATCAAAAAAGCCATTCCAACCAAATTTGCGCCTGCACTCTCAATGAGTTGTGCTTGTGCAACAGCAGTGCCGCCAGTTGCGATCAAATCATCAACAATTAAAACATTGTCGCCTTTTTGCAAAGCGTCTTTGTGAATGTGAAGCGTAGCTTTACCATATTCGAGATCGTAGTCTTGTGAAATTGTCTCGCGAGGCAATTTGCCAGGTTTTCTTGCTGGAACAAACCCTGCATTTAGTCCATAGGCAACAGGTGTGCCCATCATAAATCCTCTAGCTTCCGCGCCGATAATTTTGTCGACGTTGTAGTCAGCGAACTTTTCAACTATTCTATCTATCGCAACATGGAGTGCTTTTGGATCTGCGAAAAGTGGCGTTATGTCTTTGAAAACAACGCCAGGCTGCGGATAGTCCGGAATACTATAAATATAGTCTTCAAGATTAAAATTCGAGATTTCACTCATATTTATTTTTGTACCTTTCCGGATTGTGTTTCGACAATCATTGTTGTAAGTTCCCATTGTTTGCGTCTGTTTTTTGCGACAGTATCAAGAATGAGCCCGCAAGAAAAAGAAAGGATTGCACACAGCACGAGACCCATTGCAAGCATTGCTGTCGGGAAGCGCTCGACAAGATGCGTCTTCGAGAAATCAATAATAACAGGTATGCCAAAAAAGAGACCTATGACTAGTAGGATGAAAGCAATCCACCCAAAGAATAGCATCGGTTTGTAATCTTTGCAAAGAGCGGCAATCAGACGCAATACTTTTGCACCGTCTCCAAGAGTTGACAGCTTTGACTCTGAGCCTTCAGGTCTGTCTCGATAAATAATTGGCACATCAACTATTCTCATTTGGTGATCTACCGCGTGTATTGACAATTCAGTTTCGATTTGAAATCCTCCAGATACAACTGGAAGAGTTTTCACGAATGTTCGCGTGAACGCACGGTACCCTGTCATTACATCATCAAAAGCGTATCCATAGATGACTTTAATTAGCCATCTGACAAGATTGTTGCCAAAACCATGAAATGGTCGATCGTTTTCTGAGCCATACGTGCCATTCGAGATGCGATCCCCCACAGTCATGTCTGCCTCACCTTTTAGAAGTGGCTCAACTAAGTCAGGAGCGTGTTCGGCAGGGTACGTGTCATCGCCGTCAACCATGACATAAAAGTCAGCTTCGATGTCTCTAAACATTTGACGAACGACGTGACCTTTGCCTTGACGAGGCTCACTGCGCACAATTGCACCATGCTCTTTGGCAATTTGTGCAGTGCCATCGGTCGAATTGTTGTCGTAGACGTAAATTTTGGCGAGCGGCATAACATCCCTAAAGTCATCCACCACTTTAGCGATTGTTATCTCCTCGTTATAACAAGGTATGAGT
>CAVFJE010000016.1:0-12198 GCA_963622845.1 Dialister sp. CAG:486 | reverse complement strand
AGCTAACACTTCAAAAACTCCTTGTATAGAGACGTTGATTGCCAAGCTAAAAGTTGGAGAAAAATTGTATTTAGTTCGAGAGATTGGAAATCTAGCTGACGCCTACGCAATAAAGATTGAGACTAAAGACCACGAAAAGTTGGGCTACGTTCCTTGTGATTGCAATGAACTCATCGCCAGAATGATAGATGGTGACAAGATTTTCTACGCTGAAATTCTCTCAATTTCAAAGATTGGTCCTTGGAACAAAATTGATGTAGCAATTTATCTTGATGACTAAATGGGTTTTTCAACATAAATTAGGCTCAAAAGAGCGCGAGCGTATAAAGAATGGTGATGCGTTTTTACCCACAAAGGAATTGAAAAAACTCACGGGACTTCCAGAAGTTGCCATTACAGAAGCGGTCTATGACATTGCTACAGACCAATATTTGGGTCGTGATTACAAAGACGTCTACCCTCGAGGTTATAAGATGCCTGGCGAGAGCTGGGCTGGTCCAAATTTAGCTCTCAAATATGCAAAAGAATATATAAGAGAGGCACTCGATTACTTTGAGCCAAAAGATGCAGCCCTAAAGATAAGATGTGTTAGGTCAGCTGAGTTGCTCCTTATGCATTCGTGTTTTTCAGAGCCCTGGGATGGAACAGCAGAGTCGTGGCGGCTTCTAGGAGAGATCTACTACAACGATTGGGGAGATGAGAATTATTGGTTCGGGGCTAATTTCAATGAACATAACCTTTTGCCCACATATCCAAAATTATTGAAGATTTCAAATCACAACTCAAGGGCTCTCTATTGTTTTAAAAAAGGTCAAGCATCAAAAAACAGCGACGTTGAATCTAGCGTTTTCCTTGGAGAGTGCTACCTCTATGGTGTTGGTTGCGAAGTCGACCAACATCGTGCATTTGAAACCTTTTCTAAAACTTGGCGGGACACATTGTCAGCCAACGCTCGTTGTGTTGGTAGATGCGCCCTAAATTTAGCTAATTGTTTTGAATATGGCTATGGATGCAAACAAAGTTTTGAAGAGAGTTTGTCTTTTTACCAAAAAAGTTTCGACGCTTATACTTTAGCTCTCGATCAAGGTGAAGACTTGCTTGAGCCCTTTTTAGTTAAAGCAGAAAAAGGCCTGAACAGATGTCTTCAAGAGCTTGAATACTCTTCCTATGGCTTTCGTCACAGTTATCGCCCGCGAAGATATTGCGACTAGGCACACCTCAAGCGAACAATAATTATTTGCAATTATAATAAGTAGAATTATGCAAGTAATAATTAAAGACGATTTCGATCTTGAGAAAATTATGAATTCTGGACAAGTGTTTAGAATTCAAAAATCAGATAATGATTCCTATTGCATAGTTCATCAAGACAAAATTCTCTATATTTCCAAAGATGGGTCGAACACATATAACGTTTCATGCGATCAAAGGACATGGGACGAAACTTGGAGAGATTATTTTGACCTCAACAGAGATTATTCAAAGATAAGAAAAGATTATGCTGGTAATAATAACTTCGTAGATGTAACAATGAATTTCGGGCAGGGACTTAGGATACTTAAACAAGACCCGTGGGAGATGCTCATCACCTTTATTATTTCTCAACGCAAATCGATGAAAGCTATAAAAAGCAGTATTGATAAAATTTGTCATCAATTTGGGGAGTACCTTGACGATGAGATATACAAATTTCCTTCGCCTCAAAATTTATGCCAGGCATCAATTAATGAAATTCAAGCTTGCGGCGTTGGTTATAGAGCTGACTACATTAAATCTGCTGCCGAGGCAATTGCAACAGGTGAGCTTGACCTTTGCTCTTGTGCACAAAAAGATGATGGGGAGCTTTTCGATGAACTTTGCAAGGTAAAAGGTGTCGGCACAAAGGTTGCCAATTGCATTATGCTCTTTGGCTTTGGCAGAGTTGGCAGAGCGCCAATCGACGTTTGGATAGAGCGCGTGATACAAGATGAGTTTGGTGGCGTTAATCCTTTCCCAGAATTTGGTGATGTAGCAGGCATTATTCAACAATATTTCTTCTTCTTCAAGACACAAAACAAATGAGCAACAGCACACTTAAAGATTCAACACTAGAAATCGTTCAAAGGATCTCTCTTGGAGAGATTGTCGACGATAAATGGCATGATAAATTTGTTCGCTCTAAAAATAGAGAAAACCACGACGAAAAAAGAACTGTCGCTAAAAGACGACTTATGCCTGAGTATTTGAGATTGATAAAAGATGAGAAAACACTGCTTGAAAAGTATGGTTGGAACAAAAGCGTCGACAAAAAAATTAAAACTCTTCTTCAAGCGAAGCCAAGAAGAACGGCATCTGGAGTTGCAACTATAACTGTTCTCACTAAACCTTGGCCTTGCAGTGGAGAGTGCGTTTTTTGTCCAAGCGATATTAGAATGCCGAAGAGCTACCTTCATAATGAACCCGCTTGTCAACGCGCAGAGCGATGGGGTTTTGATCCTTATTTGCAAGTCACTTCTCGCCTCACTGTAATCGCAGATATGGGTCACAATATAGACAAAATTGAGCTCATCATTCTAGGGGGAACTTTCACTGATTATAGTCAAGATTATCAGCGTTGGTTTGTTTGCGAGTGCTTTCGAGCCTGCAACGATTTTGAATTTGGCAAAATTAATCTTAGCCTTCTGCCTCAGCCTGTAGCCCCCGATGTTTCAAAAATTCAAGAACGTATAAATTGCGGTGAGCTAACGTATAACGATGCTTTTCAGGTTATTTGGGGTAAAGAGAATAGCGATACGCAAAGTAAAACTTGGGAAGATCTGGTCTTTGAGCAAAAACGAAATGAAACAGCTTCTTCAAGAATTGTCGGACTTGTTGTTGAAACTCGCCCAGACAAAGCAAGTGTTAATCACCTGGCTAGTTTAAGGAAACTTGGCTGCACTAAAATACAAATTGGTATTCAAACTCTCGACCAGCAAATATTAGACAATTGTTGCAGAGGCACAGATCTGCTCCAGATCAAAGAAGCTCTTGCTAATTTGCGCCTTTTCGGGTTTAAGTCTCACGTCCACATTATGGCCAACTTGCCCGGTGCAACCGCAGACGGGGATATAAAGGTTTACGAAGAATTAATGACAGATGAAAATTTCATGCCTGACGAAGTTAAGGTTTATCCTTGTTGTCTAGTTGAAAGTGCCAAACTTACAGAGTTTTATAAGTCTGGTAAGTGGACCCCTTATAGCGAAGATGAACTCGTTTCAATTATGATTGCCAATATAAAAGCTACACCTCCATGGTGTCGAATTTCGCGAATGATTAGAGACATATCGACAACAGATATCATCGCAGGAAACAAAAAACCTAATTTGCGTCAACTGGTTGAGAATTCGCTATCTGACATTTCTGATATTCAAGAAATGCGCGTTCGAGAGATTGCTGAGGGCGAAGTAGTTGAAGAAGATCTTCACCTTAGCGACGTTGTTTATGAAACGTCAATTTCTCAAGAACATTTTTTGCAATTCACCACTAGCACAAATAAGTTATGTGCGTTCTTGAGGTTGTCCTTTCCAAAGAAAGCAATTGTAGATGAGTTGAAGGATTCGGCAATTATTCGCGAGGTACACGTTTATGGCAAGGTTGCAAAAATTGGAGATTCGAGCAATTCTGCTCAACATTTAGGTTTAGGCACAAGGTTAATTGATAGTGCAATCACACTTTCTTGTGAGGCAGGTTTCAAAAAACTTCAAGTAATCTCTGCTGTCGGCACAAAAGAATATTATCGTGATAGAGAATTTCAGGATGGCAATCTCTATCTTTATAGAGATCTTACCAACTCCCAGGTTCTAAGCGAACACGATCTGTAAGCGACAAAATTGCCGCCAGCACACAGAATAAAGCTCCAACGCTTGCACTTGCTACACTCATTGGTTCAAGACCCCATGCCCCTAATATTAAAATTGTGCCGGATATGATGCTGCCCAAAATATCAAATACGCGAGTACCTCTTCTGCAAAATAATGAGTATACAAATGTGGCAAGAATCCAGCTTGCAAAAATCCTCCAAGTTGTATAGGACGTTAACATTTCAAGAAATCTTTTGCCTATCTCTTCTCCAGCAACTTGCGGATTAAGTGGCAAAAGTGCATGAGCGGCTGCATCAAATGCGAAGAGGTTTGCACTGCCCATCGAGGCAAATAAAATTGCCAAGACGCAAGCCATAACCGTTGTGAGTGTAGCTTCTCTTATATCGAGCAATGCTCCTGAAAGTGCAGGTATGACTGGCGTCAAAGAGATGGCACCTAGCAAAGGTGTGAGCATCACAAGCGATGTTGACCTCTCGTCTCTTCTGCCTAAAAACCACCACCACAGAGCTCCACAAATTAGTAGTGTTAAAGCACACCCCCACGAAAGGTTAAAACCAAACATGGCTACTAGAAAGATTATTAAAATGATTGGAGATATTTTTGGCCATATAGCGCTAATGACCCCAACGGCAAGCAAAACGCCGACACAGATAGGAAAGTATTGAGAAAACAGACCGTATTGCATAGTCGTATCAAGGTGAATGTTAGCAAGCGCAAGACCGCTAATACAACAACCTGAAACGAGCGCGACTACCCTTGAGATTATTTTCAAACCTCTGCTTCCCACTCTATCTATGAAAGGAATGTTATTCTCCTTGTAGTCATCAATTTCTTTGCTCAAACCAGAAGTTAGAGTTTCAACGAGTGACTTATCGTCGCCATTAACAAAAGTAGCAAGTTCTCTCTTTCCAGTTCTTGCGCTTCCAAGATGTCCTTTTAGTTGGTCGGCAAAATCTTTGACAGATGAATATCTCTCTTCTCGCTCTAGGCTCATTGCCCTAAACAAGGCGTCGTCAACTTCTTCGCTCATATCCGCCCAGCAAACGCTAGGCACAATCATTTCGGCACTTTCCAACGCAGTTAGTGCAGAAGTTATATCCTTGAGTCCAAGAGTTGGGTTTGAGCCAGTTAAAAGCTCGTAGATTATCATCGCCAGCGACCACTCATCGGTTCTGACATCTAAAGCTTGAGAGCGCATTTGCTCTGGCGGCATATAACCAATAGTTCCAGCACTCGCAACACCTTCTCCATTAATATCCATCAAAGTCGCGAGGCCAAAGTCTGCAACCTTGACTTCTCCTCCTCGACCAATTAACACGTTGTCGGGCTTGATATCTAGATGCAGAATATTCTTCTTGTGAGCAGCAACAATTGCATTGCTAAGCCCTCGAAATATCTCAGTTATCATGTCTAGTGTAATAGATCTGTCTAGTGCCTTGGCTAATTGAGTCAATGTAATACCTTCAACATACTCCTCAATCACATAAGCGACACCATTTTCAACGACGCAATCATAAATAGTAACGATGTTAGCGTTGCTTAGTTTTCCTGCCGCTCGCGCTTCGTCAAGTCCTGGGATTGCAAGGTCTGAGCTTGGATTACTCTCAGACTCTCGTATCTGTGTAGTGTTGATTTCTTGAGGCAGATTTATAGTCTTGATAGCAACTTCACGCTTAAGTCGAGTGTCATAGGCGTGTAAGACTGTGCCATATCCGCCCCTGCCAATGACCTCAATTACTTGATATCTATCTAAAATAATATCTTGCATATAATC
This sequence comes from Dialister sp. CAG:486, assembly GCA_963622845.1. GTDB lineage: Bacteria > Actinomycetota > Coriobacteriia > Coriobacteriales > Eggerthellaceae > CAVFJE01. Next base: position 6,585 of record CAVFJE010000016.1, on the reverse strand, counting down.
TATATTTTAATGGCAGATATGAAATACTCCTTGTTATGTTTTTTGGTACCTAAAATCGGAGATTCACAAACATCTTTCACATCGAAGTGGTGCTCTTTAAGCGCTGCTGCAACTTCAGCGACAGTTCTCTCTCTCACATCATCATCCTCAACCCTACCTGCAGAAACTTCGGTTGCCTTAGCTTCAAATTGAGGTTTAACGAGAGCGATTAAATTGCCACCCTTATCTGTTAGCTCAGCAATTTTGTTTGCCAAAGTTGCAAGTCCAATGAAGCTAACATCTATAACAACAACATCGAACGGCCCGCCCAACATTTCATTGTTTGCGTGTTTTATGTTGGTGCGCTCAAAGACATCAACTCGCTCGTTTGTTCTAATGCTCCAAGCTAGCTGACCATAATTTACATCGACGCAAGCGACTCTTCGGGCATTAGCTTGCAACAGACAATCACTAAAACCACCAGTTGAGCTACCAATATCCAAGCAATTTTTGTTTTCTATTGAGATGCTAAAACTCTCCAGAGCATGCGCAAGTTTTATACCGCCCCGTGAAACAAATTGTTTCACGCCTACAATCTCGATTGAATTGTCGCAGCAAACCAAAAAAGCAGGTCGAGTGACAAGCTCTCCATCGACTCTCACTTGACCTGCTAATACCATTGCATTTGCGAGATTTTTATCTTCGCAAAGCTTTCTTCTTAGAATTTCATCAACTAGTTTTGTCTTCTTTTTTTGTGCACACAAATCTCTATGACAATCCTAATGCTGCCTTAGCTTTCGTCCATCCTTCACTTCCCTTTTTAAGAACGAAGACTGAGCCGTGTCTTGATGCTAATTTTTTGCCTGTTGAGTCCATAAAATATGGTTCAATTATACTTGACCAACTACCATTGATATCTGAGGCAGTTTGCAGTCTGGTTCCAACAGGCATAGTTCCAATCACGCCATCCATATATAACATATATTTATTGTTAAATTTTGCAAGTGACGGTGCCTCATAACCAAATGAAATTGAATAATATGTTATCTTCGTCCATTTGTCTGTCATTGGATTATCTGCCACAAAGATGTCGTTCCAAAGACCCTTATTCTTGATTACAAAATAATACCTTCCATTTTCTTTATACATACAACCATCAATCATGTTGTCAATGCCATCTTGACGCTCTGCCTCTGTGACGCTAGACATATGCTGCATTGCACTAAACGTTGGGTTTAGACCCTGCGGAATCCACATGCCAACCTCGTTTTGCCACATACCAGTCGCTGTCAAATTTGTAACCTCACAAATAAATGGTTGCATCTTGTCATTGCCAAGACCTGCACCGCTGAAGTCGCCATATTCGCCCATGCACTGTAAGATGTAGACTTTTCCTGTATCCTCATCTATGAACCACTCTGGTGCAACTTGATTATTTCCAAGAGTTGAACCATTTACAGACGTTGTAAATCCCCATGGTGTCGTCCACGTTTTAAGGTCGGAGGAATAACTAATCACAAACGATGCTTTGCCATTATCACGCCATTTACCTCCGCTTGACAGCATCCAAAAATAACCATCTTTGTACATAATGCTAGGGCAACTCATGCACCAATGTTCGTTTCCATCTGCCTTGCTATAAATATGATTACCTGGATCCTTAAATGCTACCGCTCCAGTATGGAAGAGAGTTCCGTTGTTTGAATAGTAAATTTGGTTAGACCAATCAGCGTCACTGATAGTAAACGCTCCGAGCATAATGTCACCCGACCAATCTTCTGTGTCTGTTCCGTCAAACTTAGCTGACATTTGGCATTTGAAGAAACCGCTCCACTTACCATTTTTCAATGACTTATCTGCTTCAATGTTCCAACCATGTTCAACTAGACCTGTATATTCTGAAAGATCAGATGTATAGTGATGAGCACTTCCCAGAGCTTCGTTGTAAACTGTAAAGATAGCTTTGTCTCCTGCCGAGTAGAAAACTGGCGTTCCATTAAAGTCGTCCTTCCAGCCACTATTGCTCTTTAAGTTTGCTCTCTCTGTAGCATCTGATGTGTAATAGTGACTAGAGTGTCCCATAGCACCTAGAGCTGGGTTATATAGACGATAAACACCGCTACCAGCGTTTTGAGACAACCAGTCAACGCCTTCACCGATCCAATTCTCTTTATTCTGTGAAGTTAGTTTTTCAAAATTTGTATATTCGTCTCTATTAGCTGTAAAAAGATGCTCTGAAGTTAATTTGTTATAGAGACGATAAACTGGCATAAGTGAAGTGTACTCTACATTTATTACAGCATTAGTATTGATTGTGCCAGCTGATACAACAATTGTCGATGCAACAATTTTTTCAAAAGTTGCCATGTTTACATCTTCATTCATCAAACGCTTATATTCACTATTTGTTACTTGCCAAGAACTTTTGTTGTAATTGAGATCTTGAGCTACTCCATCAATAGTCAGTGCTGTTGGCATCAAAATATTGGTGCCGTCAAGTTTGTTCGAAAGCTTGACGACGAGCTCATCCCCAGCGTCCACGTCAGTTCCTGAAGTATAAGAAACTCCTCCATAAGTCATTGAAACAGCATCAGCAAGATTTGATTCCAACGTTATAGAAACTTGTGTTCCCGCGCCTGCTTCGCCTTTTTCTTCCGTTTCACTTGCATAAGCACCACTAATTGGCGTAAGTGAAATCACCAAAGATAAACATAGGCATGTTTGAATAAGTTTAGTGGTAAATTTCTTCATTTGCGACTGTCCCTTCCTCTTGCAAATTATTTGTTTTGTTCGGAAACAAAACTAAGACAGTCTTTATTTTAACTCATCGAAAGATATTTTCTCCAAAATTCCTCACTTGTTACATATGGAGCAGCTTGCCTATATCGCTCAATTAGTTCATTATTTCCTTTAATTTGCTTTAACGCAGCCTTAAATCTTGCTTTTAGCTCTTTGAACTTTTCTTTGTCTCGATGTCGAACACAACCTTTTTTAGCATAAAAATCAACTACGAAAATATTCTTTGCTCCACTTTGCTTCTCAGGCATGTAATACCAACCTTCATAAGGCATCACAACCCAATCTCTATCTGGTATTCCTGCATCTCCGGTAAGCATTTGTCCATTCCAACTTGCAACGTCAAACACTCGCTGTTTAATACCTCTTGGCTCGTCGATATATACGTCAGTTATGTTGAGCTGTCTCATAATATCTTCTCTTTTTTCCTTTGGTACCTCAAGAAGTGCCTCTTCAATAGGTTTTAGCTGCTCACACGTTTTGTGCTTAAGCAAAAACATCTCTTCAGCTTTGCCTTTTTCCATAATGAACTCTGGTCCTTTGAGAAAATCTTCAAGAGCTTCAATTACGAGAAGTGCGTTTTCGTAATTAAACTTTTTGATTTCCACCTTAAAGCCGTCTTTTGCCTGTGTAATAAAGTATTCTTGCTCAGAACAACCAGTAAAAGCATTTGCCATTAATGTGTTTCTAGTAGTTTGATAACGCTCAACTGCAGCATCGTATCTAACTCTGAAACCCATGTGCCAAATGCCTATTGAGTTCATAGTCATAATCTTTGAGTTGCATCTAAATCCATACTCTGTATCGTCACTTCTAACAAAGAAAGGCAGCGGCAACCCGACTCTTTTTATCGTTTTCACTGGTATAACGCAATACCACCATGCAGCGTACTTCGCCACAGAGAGAGCAAATCTTTCGTTTTTAACGCAATCTCTCACTTCTGTAACGCGCAGCGGATACTTTGCTTGCAAGAAATGTCCGACCTTATCGATTCTTCCTGCATCTTCCCATTGCTCGAATGGATAATCAAGATCAAGCATCGCTCCGCTGACAAGTGCATCTTTATACTCATCATTGACACACCTTAGCAAAGCGTACGTCTTCTTTATGCTCTCTGGCGATACCGACACGTCGTCATCCATCAACAAAACATGCGTAATTCCTTCGCTTTGATCCATTGACTCAATCATGCCACGTGCAAAACCTCCAGCTCCGCCAACGTTATCGTTAGGGTGCAAAATAATGTGATCGTTGTTTGGCAAGTCCTCTTCCTTCAAAGTTCTGCCATTGTCAACAACGTGAATCCAAAAATTATCTTTCATGTCGTTATCGTTGCCGAAGATATATTTGTCTAAAGCGGCAACGTTAGGAATGATATAGTCTTCCTTCTTAAAAGTAGTTGTGCAAAGAGACAGCTTAACGTCACGCAAAAAAGACTCGTCAAACTCTGTGTAGTAATATGAATTCTTCAGCACAAATTCATCACTCGCTCGAACCTCAAAACTTAGCATATCAGCTTCGTTTTCTGGAAATTTCAAATCTAGTGTAGCGACATTTTGAGTTGCGTCAAATTGAAAGGTCTCTTGTGAAAAATATTGCGTAAATCGTGACCATTGATCTGCATAAGTCAACTGAACTTCTCCCTGTGTACCCTCAATTTCAAGGTGAAGATAAATATCGTTAACTGTTGTATATTGCTTCCATTTATTTGCAGAGATAGCATTGATATACGTAGTGAAGTCGAACTTGCCGCCACCAAAAAACTTTATGACATTCGTGTCTTCTTGTGGCAGAAAAACTTGATCTGCTCTGCAATAAAGAAGTGGTTCTTGCAACGCACGCTTGTGCTTTTCGACATAGATATTACCTAAAGTAAATTTCATGATTGATGGTCCATTTCTATCTTCGTTTTACAATCTTGCCCCTAATTATAATTTAACTTCACCAAAGTGTAAAATTCAACGCTTAATGCCTTATTTCAAGCTAAAAGAATGCTTGTGAACAAATACCGACAGAAAAGTTTTACTAATCACTATCAATCTCTTAGATAATATAATGATTGAAGAGAAATATTTGCTTTATCACATGAGGACAAAATAGATGACATATAGCAACCAAGGCGAGACGTTTTTCTCAATCGTTATTCCTTCGTACAATTCTTCCAAAATTATCAAAAGAGCCATTGAGAGCATAACTTCTCAAGATTTTGATAATTACGAAATCATAGTTGTTGACGACGCCAGCCGTGATAATTCGCGCGAGGTTTTAGAACAAATATCGGCATCCAATGATAAGGTTATAACTCATTTCAAAGAAAAAAATAACGGAACGCTCTCCTCTCGTGCAAAAGGCGTTTGCCTTGCTCGCGGAAAATATATAATGCTGCTCGACCAAGACGATGAGTTAGCAGCTGGTACTCTCGAAAAACTTGCACTGGAGCTAGAGAAGGCACCAGTAGACATCTTGCACTTTGGCACAGAAGTTATTCCTGAAAACGATCTTGCAAAAGACGCAAAGAAAGACACAGAAGCGTGGATGAATCCCGAGGCAAGAGTTTTGAGCGATGATGAAATTCTCTCAAAGCAATTTGCGTTCGATGATGGTTTTGATTGGAATGTTCATCACAAAGTCTATGAAGCCCAATTAGCAAAAAAAGCCTGGGCCATTTACAAAGAGGAATGTCTGTGCTACTCTGATGATTTGCTAGTGTCATTCATTCTTGCTGCTTTCGCGAAGTCATACCGTGCAATCCCTGACAGCAAATGGTATCTCTATCATTTGGGCGCAGGAGAGACACTTTCTGGAGATTATAGCTTTGAGAGCTTTGAGCGTGTTAATGGGCTAGATCTCAAAGCATTTAATCTTGTGAGAGATTTTGCGAACTCAAGGAACTGTCCAGAGGTCACTAACATTGATGGCAGCCTTAAAGACTGTGAAGCTAGGCTTGTGTCACATGTAATGAATGAAATTCGCGATCATATAGAATCGCATCTTTTCTCAAAATGCTTAAAGCAGGCGGCTGATGACTGGAACCATGTGCTTGTGGCAACTGCTCTTTGGAGATTTGTTAGAGACCACGCCTACGATGACTTCGTCAAGAAAGCGGGAGACTTAAAGAGTGATAAGTACTTGCGCTTGCTATTTAAGCACGCACTTATTCTAAACGATCAATTGCGTGAAGATGAAGATGATGCATATCTTATCGAAATGCGAAACAAAGCGATCCAGCATTTGCGGGATGTTAAATCTTTAAGAGATGACTTTAATCTTAGCTCTGATATCGAAGACAAGATTAGAGAAATCGTCAATCAAGATAATCAACAAAACCTAAGTTTACAAAACCAGAATAGTAGAAGTGACGTTCGCATCTTCGTATCTTGTCACAAAGAGGTCGACACTTACAAAAGCGACATTTTAACTCCAGTACAGGTTGGTGCTGTCAACGCTAAATCTAAGTACCCTTGGGCATATCAAGATGACAGCGGCGAGAATATCTCAAATCTAAACCCGATGTATTGCGAGCTTACAGCTCAATATTGGGCATGGAAAAATATGGATTGTGACTGGTATGGCTTTTGCCACTACCGGCGTTACTTCAATTTTTCAACCCAAACCTTTAACGAGAATCCTTTTGGGGAAGTGATTGATTGGTTTATCGATGAAGATTCTCAAAAAAGATATTGTTTGACAGACGAACAAATCACTGAAGCAATTAAAGATTACGACATCATAACAACTAAGTTTCAAGACTTAAAAGATTTTCCAGGAGACTTTCATACGCCAATCGAGCATTGGAAAGCTGCACCATCT
>CAVFJE010000015.1:0-7479 GCA_963622845.1 Dialister sp. CAG:486 | reverse complement strand
ATTTGGGCAGCATTTATGAAAAATGCTGAAGTTATGCCTAATAACTTCTTTGCCTCAATGATGTTGCTTATACCTTCTCTTGCACTCGGTGTAATAATTGCTCTAGTCTTTGGAGTTTTGATGGGAATGCACGAGAGACTCCGCGACACTCTCTATCCAATCGTATATGCAATCTCAGTCATTCCAGCTATTTTGCTCTCTCCATTTGCACTTCACTTGGCAAGCACATTTACGACTGCCTCAATTTTCTTGATAGTCTATAACACAATTTGGGCAACGTTATTTGCCACGATAACTGGCATAATGACGATAGACAGACGATATCTTGACAATGCTTCAGTTCTTTGTTTGCCTCACTTCAAAAAGCTAGTTAAAGTCATGTTACCTGCTGCGATGCCTTCAATTCTGTCTGGATTTGTAACGTCTCTCAGAGGTTCATTTTTGGTTCTAGTATTTGCAGAAATGTACAGTGCACAATATGGAATGGGATATTTCGTAAAGAGGAATTCAGATTTTGGACTCTATGATAATACTTGGGCAGGCTTCCTATTCATGATTGTAGTTCTAGTGGTTGTAATGCAAATTTTCGAAGTTGTCAAAAAACGACTTCTACATTGGACGATTCACTAATAATCTCGAACAATCGAATTTATGAGAAAGAGAAAAAAGTATGTCTATTAAAGATATTGATGTCAAAAATCTAAGTTTTTCCTATAAGGGATCTGAGAGATTAATCCTTGACAACGTTAATATGCATGTTGAGGAGGGTGATTTCGTTTGCCTTCTTGGCCAATCAGGCTGTGGCAAGTCGACCTTTTTGCGCCTTGTTGCAGGTCTTGAGCAACCATCTCAAGGTTATATTGAATATAATGGAGAAAAGATCACTGGACCAAGTCTTCATCGTAGCATGGTTTTTCAAGATTATGGTCTTTTCCCATGGATGAGTGCTGGAGACAATATTGTTCTTGCATTGCGCGAGTGTCTGCCTGATAAATCTAAAGAGCAATGCAAACAGATTGCAAAAGATGCCCTTGCCGAAGTTGGGCTTGCCGATGATGTTTATGACAAATACCCTAAAGAGCTATCTGGTGGAATGCAACAAAGATGTGCAATCGCTCGTTCTTTTTGTATGAATCCAAACATTTTGCTGATGGATGAGCCTTTTGGAGCTCTTGATGCTGTCACGCGTTCGAAGTTACAAGATATGGTTATTGAGTTGTGGGCTTCGCAAGACCCAAGAAAGACAGTCTTCTTTGTTACCCATGACGTTGAAGAGGCGCTATATCTATCTACTAGAATTATCGTCTTCGGGCAAAGCCCTTCACATGTGATCTATGAGAAAGTTATCTCTCGTGACAGTGGTTTTAGCAGAAAAGAACTCTATGAATCTCAAGAAATAAAAGATTTGAGAGAAGAACTTGTATCAATCATCAACCAAGACATCTATAAGAAAGCTGAAGATTAGAGCTTATATGTATAGCAGCACTTTTGTAGATAATGCTTATAAAACAGGTTCTGGGAGATATATACAAGAAGTTGATGCTCTAGACCTTTTGCCCAGTGAAGTCAAAAGGCTTGGAAAATCTCGCGTATTTTTAATCACGGGACCAATGTCTAGAGGTGCAGCAGGGGATCGGTGTGTGGATATATTGAAACGCGAGGAACTGTTTGTAAGCGATGCCACGGTGACAACTCATCCATCTGTTAATAGTTTTCAAAAGCTATCCGATGAGCTAAAACATAGCGATTGCGACATCGTCGTAGGCGTCGGCGGTGGAAGAATTATGGATATCGCAAAGGCCGTTGCAACGATCTCGGCCGTTCCTGTAATAGAAGTCCCAACGAGTGCTGCCACTTGTGCAGCGTTTTCAACTTGCATCGTAGTTTATAAAGATGATGGGGCATTCGAGGGTGCATGGAGATTAACTCGCGAGGTCGACTGCATAATTGTTGATCTATCCATTTTGGCAAGGGCTCCAGAGAGATTGCTAGCAGCTGGAATTCTTGATTCGGTTGCAAAGAGACTTGAAATCCCTCATAGAAAAGGTGAAATAAAACTTGCCGATGGGCAGCTTGATCGTCTATGTTCATATAAATTGTCAGAGGTGTCATACGACGTGCTAACGTCTCAAGGAATATATGCTTATCTATCAAATAAAAACAGAGAAGTAAGTGAGCAGCTCAGCAACGTTATATATGCAAACATTTGCATAACTGGTGTGGTCACTGCATTTACGCGCAATTTGCGACAGATTGCTTTGGGTCACAAATTCTACGATGGTCTTAGATGTTTCTTTCAAGATAGACTAGAGAATTACTTGCATGGAGAAATTGTGGCGATAGGGCTTCGTATGCAAGCAATTTTCAACAATCAATTTGAGATTGAGCATCATCTTGTTGACATGATGAAAGAGATGAATACGCCATTGACTCTAAAAGAAATTGGAATCTCGCCTTCAGACACTAATTTTATGGACTTCAAAGCGTATGTGAGAAATTCTGGTTTCGTTGATGACGTAGAAGAAGATAAGTTTGAAGAGGCGTTTAGCGTGACAATATGTTGATTTGTTAAGGAGAAAAAATCATGCGAATCGAAAAAGTTGATGTAATTAAAATCGAAGACAGACCACCTGACTACCCTGATTGGAGTCCGATTTTGTGCCGTGTCTATACTGATGAAGGTATCTATGGAGACGGTGAAGCAGCAATTGCCTATGGGTCGGGTTGCACTGCTGCATATGGTATGATTCAAGATCTCGCTAAGCTTATAATTGGCATGAATCCCCTTGATACCGAAGTCATCTGGGAGAAGCTATACAAATCGTCCTTTTGGGCTCAAAATGGTGGACCAATTGTGTTTGCTGGAATCTCTGCTCTCGATATTGCCTTGTGGGACATAAAAGGAAAGTATTTTAACGTTCCGGTTTATCAACTTTTGGGCGGTAAAATGCGTGATAAATTGCGTTGTTATGCAAGTCAACTTCAATTTGGATGGGGCGAGAAAAAGACTGATGCATATACCATAGAAGAATATGTCAACAACGCAAAACGTGCGATTGATGAAGGCTACAGCGCAATAAAGGTTGATTTTTTTACGTTTGATCCAAAAGGATTTAGATATACATCAGAAGACACAACACGCGTTCAAGATGCTTATCATGTGCATGTTGTGATTGACAGGCTTGCAGCAGTCAGAGAGGCAGTCGGAGACGACGTTGACATCATTATGGAAAATCATTCTTACATCGATGCACAGACTGCCGTTCAGCTTGGAGAGAGAGCTAAGCAATACAACATAGTGTTCTTTGAAGAGCCTTGCACGCCTAACCCTAAGATGAATAAGTTCGTTTGCGACAAACTCAACATTCCAATCGCGCAAGGTGAGAGGATTTATTCAAGGTGGGGCTATGCGCCTTATTTTGAGGATGGCTCAATTCAACTTATTCAGCCAGACATTGGAAATTGTGGCGGACTTACCGAAGCGAAAAAGATCTGCGATTTGGCTCATATCTATGACGTCGGGGTTCAAGCACATGTTTGTGCTAGCCCGCTTTCAACGGCTGTTGCTTTGCAACTAGAGGTGGCAATACCTAATTTCACAATCCATGAGCATCACGTCTACAATCGCTTCGATTACAACAGGCGTCTTTGTAAGCACGACTATCAACCTGTTGATGGCTACTTTTCAGTTCCAGATCTTCCAGGAATAGGTAATGAAATCAGTGATTATTGCTTTGAAAATGGAAGATTGGTGACGATTGGCTAACGGTAATTTAATAGACATCTGAAATTATTTTCACATTATGAAGTTAATAAGGAATTATTTTTCGCAATGGAGATGTTCTAATCAAAAATATTCATTTTCTCGCTCTAAATGTATTGATTTTTTAAGATAATATAAACTGCATGTGTTTCTTGTAGTTTGAAAATCTATTAAGGAGGGAATTCACATGGATTTTATTGGTTTTCTTAACACCACAGTTCTTGACGGTGTTAATTCGATCAATGACATCTTGACAAATTATGTCTTGGTAGTTCTATTGATCGGAACAGGGCTCTACATCTCCATCAGAACAAAATTTGTTCAAATTCGTTGTTTTGGTGAAGGTTGGAAGGGCGTCTTTGGAAACTTTTCGCTTAAAGGTAGTAGTGAAGAGGGTTCCATGTCTTCATTTCAGTCACTTTGTACAGCTGTTGGAGGTCAAGTTGGTACAGGAAACATCGTCGGTGTTTGTAGTGCTCTTCTAGTTGGCGGTCCTGGTGCAGTTTTCTGGATTTGGATCATTTCATTTTTCGGAATGGCAACCAACTACGCTGAGGCGGTTTTGGCACAAAAGACTAAAACTAAAGACGCGGACGGCAACACACTTGGCGGACCTGTCTATTACATCCAAGCTGCTTTCAAAGGCGGTTTAGGCAAATTCTTAGCAGGATTTTTCGCAATTGCTATTACGCTTGCTCTAGGTATCATGGGTTGTATGGTACAAAGCAATGCTATGGCAGGCGTTATCTCTTCAGCTTCTGGTGAGGTCATTCCTACTTGGGCAGTCGGCATCGTTGTTGTTGCACTATCTCTTTGGGTATTCTTGGGAGGCACCACAAGACTTGCAAGTATCACTGAGAAGATCGTTCCAGCAATGGCTGTTTTCTACATCGTAGGTGCTTTGGCAGTTTTGCTAACACACATTCCACAGCTAGGTGAGGCATTTGTGCTTATCTTTACATATGCGTTTACACCATGGAGTGCTGCTGGCGGCGTTGTATTTAGTGTCTTTGCAGCTATTTCAAGAGGTGCAAACAGAGGTCTATTTGCAAATGAGGCCGGCATGGGTTCAACTCCACACGCACACTCACTTGCACAAGTTGATAAACCACATGACCAAGGCGTTGTTGCTATGATGGGCGTATTTATTTGCTCATACTTCGTTGTTTCACTAACAGGTATTGTTGTTGTTACAACTCTCTACACTAGCGGTGGAGACGTTGCGAATTCAATCCTTCAACATGGTGATTCTTTTGCAGCTGCTCTAAAGTCAGATGGCATTGACAATAACTCACTTGCACAGCTTGCATTCTCGAAGTTATTCACTTCAGGTCCAGCAAATTGGTTCGTTGCGATTGCACTATTCTTCTTTGCATTCTCAACTATCATTGCGTGGAATATGTTTGGTAAAATCAACATGCAATATCTCTTTGGTAAAAAAGCTGTCGTTCCATTCTGCCTCGTTGCATGCGCTTGTATGTTCGTCGGCTCTCTAGTTGAGTCGGATCTCGTTTGGGCGCTAGCTGACCTCTTCAACATGTTGATGGTCATACCTAACGTCTTTGCGTTGATCGCTTTGGGTGGATTAGTAGGCAAGATTGCTCTTGGCAAGGACAATACTTTTGGTATGCCAGGCGATCAGAAAAAGGCTGTTGAGACTTCAAACTAAATTTAGTGAAGCTACAAATAGTAACTTTTATTAGAATAAACAACCAGTAGATTCAAACTAAAAACAAGTAAATGCAAATTATAAATCCTCCCTTTATGGGAGGATTTATTAATTAAAATTGAAGAATTTTTGCGCTATCTTATACGCGTTGATCGTGGTTTTCTTGCCTGCCTTAGAAGGAAGAGCAGTAGGCAAGTTTAGTAAAGAGGTTCTCACTCTTGTATAGAGACTGTGGTCTTTATTTTTTAGATAGTCCCAAATCTCATCGAGTTTTTTTTCATCCTCGCTCTCGCCACGCATGAAAAGAAAGACTGAGCAGATGCACATCATCATCGATAAGTAGCCTTCTAAGTACTTGCGAAGGCGTCTGGGCTTGACATTCATAACATCAACTGAGTCTATCATGATCCTAGTGACTTTAAGCTGCTGATCGATTCTGCCCATCATGACACTCTCGTTGACAGATTGATCTTCTCTGCCAATGTAGTAGCGATAAACGTCAGCGTCGATGTAATACATTGTCTTTACGTGTTGCAAAGGAACATAGACGTAGATGTTGTCTACATAAAAGCAATGCTCAGGTAGTGAAAAATTTATGCTTTGGAGCAAGTCAGTCCTGTAATAGACGCTATGCATCAGCAAATATTGACTTGGCTTGAAATATCCTACCTCTTCCCAAGTAAAACGCTTACCTTGTGGAAAAACTGATCGGTAACGCATAGGCGTAGATTTCATCTCGCATTTTTTCTCGTAAACATAATTTGCGATCACAAGATCTGTTGCCTCGAGTTCATCATCGCGCTCAGCTTGCTTTCTGAGATAACTCATCACTCTTCGCATCTCTCCAACATCAAGCCAATCGTCACTATCTACAGGCTTAAAATAAAGTCCAGTAGCACACGATAGTGCCGAGTTAATAGTCGAGCCGTGACCGCCATTTTCTTTGCTGATCAGCTTGCACCTTTCAGGAAAGTGGTCAACCCATCGCTGTCCGACTTCTGAAGTGTTGTCATTTTGCGACCCATCGTCGACAATAATGACTTCTATATCGTCACCTACAGAAAGAAGCGACATTATGCACGAATCCATATACTTTGCACTGTTATAGCAAGGCACACAGAAAGTTATTGTCGGTCTGGCCATTTTTTACTTAACTAACTCGTCAGATAATTCAAGTGCAAGTGCAATGATTTTGTCCATGTTGTAATATTTGTATTCAGCCAAACGTCCCAAAGGATGAAAATTGCTCATCTTGCTCATCAAATCTCTATATTGCTTATAGTGCGCATTGTTTTCATCATTTAGAATTGCATAATATGGAGTTTGCGAATCTGGATCGCTATATTCTTTAGAATACTCTTTCATTATGGTAGTTTTGTCAGACTTTTGACCTGTGAGCTGCTTGAACTCTGTAATTCGAGTATAATCTTCGCTGACAGTGTAGTTGACAGTTGCACATGGCAATTTATATTCTACGTCGTGCGTTTCATAAACAAAATCGAGCGTTCTGTAAGGAAGACGACCGAAGCGAGCTACAAATAGCTCATCAAGAGGACCTGTGTAGACTATCTCACCGTCGAATTTTTGTCCTTTGATGAGAATTGCACTGACACATGCATCGGCATCACTTGATTCAAACTCAAGATCAAATACACTTGTTGCATCTGTATTTAGGCAAATCGTGATATTTTCGTGATCAAGCATATTGTCAAAACACGCACTGTAGGAAGGAATTGGCATTCCTTGATAAGCATCTTGAAAATAGCGATCATCTTCTGAGATAAACACTGGAACGCGCGCTACTACTGAAGGGTCAACCTCGTCAGGAGTGAGCCCCCATTGCTTTTGCGTGTAATACAAAAATACATTATTGTAGACATAATCTGCGACTTTCTCGAGATCAGGGTCTTTTTCTGCACGAAGTTGAGTAATTGTAACCTTAGTCTCATCACCAAATTTTTCGATTAAAAGATCTGTTAGACGTTTTGCTTCTTCTTCGCCAAACGCAAGTTTCATCGAAGTTTTATTAAAGGGAACTGGCATATAT
>CAVFJE010000014.1:0-2449 GCA_963622845.1 Dialister sp. CAG:486 | reverse complement strand
TAGATCCACTTAAATCCAACTGGAGTACTTGTAAGCTCGAGCCCCAACTTGTTGCATAGACGCGATAAAAGGGCACTCGCTGTTACAGTTGAAACGACTCTCCCTCTGCCACCTTTGTTATACAAGTGCTTAGTAATCAGCATAATTACCCTGTGAGGGTTAACGAAGTTGCCAAACTTGTCACCTGCAGCAATTCTGTCTGCATCACCATCGTTGATAAAGAGCGCATCAGCACCAACTTCTTTAACCTTAGCAAGACCTCTATCAACCCATGGCGGAACAGGTTCAGGATGAAGGCCGTCAAAAGTTGGATCTTCTGCATTGTTAATTTCTGCGACTTCAACGTTCATCTCTCGCAAGAGATCGGCTAGATAAATTCTAGCTGCCCCATATAGAGGGTCAAGGACAACAGAGAGGTTAGCTTTTTTTATAGCTTCAACGTCAACTAAAGACTTCAAAGATTGCAAATAAGGCGTCATGAGATCGACCTCGACAAAGCTATCATTTCTTTGAGGGATCTCTTCAATTTGATCTATAAGCATCTCAACTCTGTCTGTAAAATCCTTTGGAGACGCGCCTCCATCTTTCATTCTGAGCTTTACACCGAGATACTCTCCCGCATTGTGAGACGATGTCAAGATAATGCCACCAATAGCTTCATCGTCGTGAGCAACACTCCAGCAAAGTGTCGGAGTTGGACAATATCTGTCAGTGAGCTTAACTCTAAAACCAACGCTTGTGACAATTCCAGCGGCGATTTGAGAGTATCGATGTGCGTCTTTTCTGCAATCGTGCCCAATATAGATAACGCCACTTCCATATTTTTCTTTGAACGCTTGAGCAGAAGCAAATGCAACCTTAACTAAGTTATCTTCATTGAAATCCTCGCCAATAATCGCACGCCAACCGTCTGTTCCAAAATGAATATCACTCATTTATCTAACCCCTATAAAGTTTGTCTAGTCCTTTAACGCCTGCTTAATTGCGTCTAACAAATCGTCATAATTGTCAAATGCAGGAATTTCTGGATATTCTGATTTCAACTTGTCTGTTGCATTGATCAAAAAGCCATGCTTTGAATTAGTGATCATGCCGATGTCATTGTAAGAATCACCAGCACAAATTGTGTCAATTCCCACACTTTGGAATGCTTTTACAGTTGTTAGCTTTGAATCGTCACAGCGCATATGCCAATCAACAATTCTGCCATCATCGTTAATTTCTAGCGTATTGCAAATGAAAGTTGGATAACCTAAAGCTTCTCTAATCGGAGGAGTGAATTGTTCGAACGTATCAGAGAGAACTACAACTTGAGCTATTTTTTCAACTTCTCTTAAAAACTCTACAGAACCAGGCAATGGCTCCATCTTCTCAACACATTCCAACACTTGACTTAGCTTTAGACCGCATTCATCCATCAATTTTTGTCTCATTGCAAAAAGCTCTCTAATGTCGGGAAAATCTCTGGTCGTATACTTAAAACCTTCAATGCCAGTAGCTTGTGCTACCTCCATCCAAATTTCTCCCCAAAAGACATTTTCCATGTCTAGGCAAACTAGTTTCATATCTTCCCTTTCTAATAGAGTTATAAATCAGACGAACCTGCTATAATTATAATTTATGTGTAAATTTTTTATAATTGCATTTTTTAATTGCTAGTTTAATGGTAAACACGCGAAACTAACTAACGAAGTATTTATAACATATGAAAAAAGCACTTCTTATAATACTTGGCATCGTAGCTTGTTGCACATTTATTGCAAACATCGATTTTCTTTCAAACTTCCTTGATACGATGATGACAGGTTCTCTCATTCCTATAATAATTTCTATCATATTGATGTTAGCAAGGCATATTGTTCAAGCAATTTCCTACGACGCTGCATTTGCGGCAGTTGGTAAAAGAACAGGGATTTGGCACAATATCGTACTCATCTTTTCTCTAGTCTTTATAAATACATTTTGTATGTTTAGCGGAGCAACCGGTGTTGCCTTTATTATAGATGATGCTCATCGCAAAGGTCTAGATGCAGGTCAATCAACTGGAGGGGCAATCCTCTCTCAAATTGGATACTTCGCTGCTGTAATGGTAATCTCTATCATCGGCTTTCTGACGATGTTTATCACAGGGCGAACTAACACACTATTTTTAGTTGGGGGCTTAATGCTATTTTGTGTCCTCATCTTTCTTTCATCACTATTTTTCTTCGGACACTACAAGCCGATAATTCTATTTAAGATATTCAATTTAATCGAAAAGGTAATTGGTCGCGTCATAAGAATTTTTAAGAAAGAATTGCGCGCTTCTTGGGGCGATGAGATGGCCAAATCTTTTATCGAAACTTCTCATTTGCTAGCTAGCAACCCAAAAGGAACTCTGACAACAGTTGGATATGCGTCCCTTTCAGCTCTTCTTAATATGGCTTGCCTTGTAGCTATCGGATATGCA
>CAVFJE010000013.1:0-10133 GCA_963622845.1 Dialister sp. CAG:486 | reverse complement strand
ATTCGAGCTCTTTAATTTTAGGAAATGGAAAATGATAGTCAGGAGCAGGTGCTGCATTACCACTGACATAAGGTGTTCTTTCTATAAATGAATATGAACGCGAATATTCGCGCCTTTCGCTGCTTCTATTGTCGTTTACGTATGCCACAGTTAATCTAGTTCTTTTTTACTTCGTTTAATTCTTAACTTTTATTGCCACGCGCATTTTTGCACTACGTGCGCGAGGGTTTATTTCAACCTCGTACTCACTAGGCAAAATTGCACCTCTCGGTCTACATTTCAATATCGGCTCTTTTCCACAAGTGCAAATTGGCATGTCCTTGCTACAAACACATCTATCTTCTAAACTCCTAAAGATCTCTTTGACAATTCTGTCCTCGAGGCTATGGTAAGAAATAACGCAAATTCTGCCGCCCACATTTAACCATCTAATTGCACTCTCGAGACCTTCTTGTAGAACTGCAAGTTCGTCATTGACTGCAATTCTCAAAGCTTGAAAAGTCCTTTTAGCAGGATGACCTCCTCGCCTTCTTTGAGCAGCAGGAATTGCCTCTTTGATGATTTCCACCAACTCGTCACTTGTTGTGATTTTGTGTGATTTTCGTCTCTCAACTATGTTTGATGCAATCTTAGATGCGAATTTTTCTTCTCCATATACTCTTAAAATACGCGCAATCTCGTCTTGACTATAACCATTTAGAACATCAACCGCACTTATAGAGTTGTTGCTTGTGTCCATTCGCATGTCAAGAGTTGTGCCTTCTTTGTAAGAGAATCCGCGCGTCAACAAATCTAATTGAGGCGATGACACCCCAAGATCAAAGAGTGTCAGATCTATTCCAGGAACAGGAATTGAAGACAATACATCGTCGATAGTTGCAAAATTTGCTGCCTTAATCAAAATTCTAGGAGAAATCGACTCGTCTAATTCTCCCAATCTTTGCTTGGCAGCGTCTCGTGCCATCTCGTCTTGATCGATTCCAATCAAAAGGCCGCTATTTCCCAACTTTTTTGCAATCTCAAAGCTGTGACCAGCTCCGCCTAAAGTGCAATCAAGCATTACTTCTCCGCCCCTTGGAGACAAATGCTCAAGCACTTCATCTAGCATAACAGGCGTGTGCCGATATTTTTCTTTCAATGTGCCTTGTTCGGTCATCTTCTAAGAAAGAAGTTCAGTGAGGTCGATTCCTTCCATCA
The DNA here is from genome assembly GCA_963622845.1 of Dialister sp. CAG:486. Classification (GTDB taxonomy): domain Bacteria; phylum Actinomycetota; class Coriobacteriia; order Coriobacteriales; family Eggerthellaceae; genus CAVFJE01. The sequence goes on along the minus strand of CAVFJE010000013.1, from coordinate 8,936 downwards.
TTGAATCGTAGCCTTCTGCTGCCCAAATTTCAAAATGACCAGTGTTTCCGACCAAAACAACTTCTTTTAAAATGCCGACACAATCTCGAAGGTTGCTCTTCAAAGTAATCCTTCCACTCGAGTCAACGTCAACATGCTCTGCTCTGGCCTTCAACTTGCGTCTCATTTGAGTATGACGTCTGTTTGAGACATCAAACCCACCAAATTTATCTTCGAACAATCTATCAACCCATTCGTTGAATGAGTCCATAGTAAAGACGTAAAGACAATTTCCTTCGATATCTGGAGACACAATTAAATCTTTGCAATTGATAAGCACCTTGCGGAATTTTGAGGGAAGAGCCACTCTGCCTTTAGCATCGATTTTAAAGCGAAATTCACCAAAGAGATCGATCTGGGCAGTCGATATCTTAGCGTGTTCTATATTTTCCGCTTTGGGCATCTTTAGCTCTTTCCCTTGCTTCATTTGTGGTGTTTTGATAGTTCGATTCACATCTCTTAGATGCGTTTTAAGTTTGTTTTTCGTTTGTATTGCGTTTCAAAACCCACAAGGACTTATCCGTATCATCTACTATACAACACTTTGCCCCATTTTCCCCCACTTTTTTACATTAATTTATAATTTCCCCCCACCAAATTAAATTTTGCCTGTTCACGAGCTTCTTACCTCTGCAAAATTAGTTCTATATAATTAATTACATGGATAGAGCAATACTTCACGTGGATCTAAATTGTTGTTATGCACAAATTGAGTGCCAAGACAACCCTGCTCTCAGAGACAAGCCTGTGGTCGTTGCCGGAAAAGAGGACATGCGACACGGTATTGTTATGGCCAAAAACCAAATCGCCAAAGACAGAGGAATTAAGACTGCATGCACTCTGCGAGAAGCCAGAGACATCGTTCCTGACCTTGTAGTATTGCCGCCTGATTTCAAAAAATATAAACGCGCTTCTCGCATGACGAGGAAAATTTATAACTCGTATTCTGACCAAGTCGAGCCATTTGGAATTGATGAGGCATGGATTGACATTACTAACACTCATGAAGCTTTGGGCATGACTCCTGAACAAGTGGCTTATGATGTCAACAGGCGTGTAAAAGATGAGCTCGGGCTAACTACCTCCGTTGGACTTTCTTGGAACAAAATTTTCGCAAAATTCGGCTCTGACTACAAAAAGCCTGATGCGGTCACGATAATCAAAAGAGACAATTACAAAGACATTATCTGGAGAGCACCTGTTCGCGATTTGTTGTATGTGGGAGCTGCCACAGAGAGAAAGCTAAGAGCAGCTGGCATATTCTACATTGGAGAGCTGGCAGGTGCCTCTGACATCTACCTAAAGAACAACCTAGGCAAAATGGGTTTTATCTTGCGCGATTTTGCGTGTGGTCTTGATTGCTCTCCTGTCAAATTCTTTGATGAGCAATCTTGCGATGTCAATAGAGAAGTTAAAAGTTATGGAAATGGCATTACTTTTCCACGAGACATAATTGATGAGCAAAGTGCAAAGGCAGTCGTTCATATGCTCGCAGAGTCAATATCTCAAAGGATGCGCGAAGATGGTGCTCGCGCAAATGTTATTAGTGTCACGCTCAGATCTTCTCTTGATCTAGGCTTTATCAGTAAGCAACGAAAGCTCAAGATTGCAACTAATATAACTATGGAAATTGCTGATATCGCGTGGTCGCTTGCTAAAGAAAACCACACATTTAATGAGAACAATCCAATTAGGGCAATCAGTGTTAGTGCGGGAGATATCGATAGTGCAGAAGTTTATCAACAACAACTTTTGATCGACACTTATCCAAAAAGAACTAAGCTTGAAAAGCTCGATAAAGTAGTTGACGAGATGCGTCGCCGTTATGGCAACAATGCAATTATGTGGGGCGCCAGAACGTGTGATGAGACGACATCTCAACTCGATATTAAAGGAGATAACACTGTTCATCCTGTTAGTTTTTTCCACGACTAGCTAATTAACGAATTGTAAATAATGATTTAGTAATATATACTTTATACATAGATGCAAGAAAAACTTTTATGAAGAATATGAAGAATGACAATTTTAAAAGAGCGCGAAGTGCCTCTCAAAAAGAGGAGAGAAAGAAAGCTATTAAAGATGCTACTATGCATCAATTCGAAAATGGCAATTGGCACGACATTTCACTTGGCACAATCGCACAAGATGTTGGTTGTACAAGGGCAAACATGTATGTATACTACAAGACGAAAGAAGAGATTTTTCTCGATATTTTATCTGATAAGTTTACGTTCTACTTCAACTCTTTAGGCTCTGCTCTCCCTCGAGGCTGCGACTTCAGTCTAGAGACCATCGCCGATATCTGGGCAGGCATCGCAAGTGCTTGCGAGAGTTACTTTAGGTACTCAGATGCCCTTGTCTCAATCATTGAGACGAACGTCTCAATTGAAAAGCTTGCACAATTTAAGTCGCAATACTACTCTTGTGTAGACTCAATTAGAGAACAGCTCGCAGACGTGATAGATATGGAGGCTGCAGAGGTTGACAATCTAATAATTTGGATTTACTACCATGGAGTTGGCAGAGCTGTAGGATGTCACACTAACCCTCGAATAAAAGAAGCACTTGAGCTCATAGGTAAAGAGCCACTTAAAACAGATTTTCGATCGGACTTGAAGGAATTCATAAAATTTTGTCTTGAGAAGTTTAGCAACAAAAAAGCTTAAGCATCCCTATTCGCAAGAAAAATCGTTAATTCTAAAATAACACAAACTCACATTTAGTCGATATACTAATGCCATGTGGTAACATAATCTCACTTAATCGGTTTAGGCTACATTTACGTTGCCAATGAGTGAGAAAAAAGGATATAAGACTATGTCAGAAGTTAAACAAGAGAGCACCTCGCAAAACGAGAAACAAAATCTATGGAGAAAATGGTGCAACATGTCATTAGTGTTGCGAATTATCGCAGGTCTAGCAATTGGCGTTATATTGGCTTGGGCACTTCCCGCATCAGGCACCGAATCATGGGCAGACACAACTGCTTCTATAATTGAAATCTTCGGAACGCTATTTGTAACTGCCCTAAAATCAATCGCACCAATACTAGTTTTTGTACTTGTGATTAGTGCAATAGCTAATGCGAAAACTGCAGGGAACATAAAAACTGTGCTTATCTTGTATGCAATCGGAACTGTCACAGCGGCAACGCTCGCGGTCATTGCGACAACAATATTCCCTATCAACCTAGTGCTGCCAAGTGCTGACTCGGTCGAACAATCGGCTCCATCAGGCATAGGAGAAGTTCTAACGAACATCTTGACAAACATGCTTGCAAACCCTGTTGACGGACTAGCTCAGGGGAGCTTTCTTTGTATTTTAGTATGGTCTGCAATCTTTGGTGTTGCACTAAGAGCTTCATCTCCTGCCACAAAAGAAATGCTAAAAAGCTTTGCAGATGCTATCACACACGCTGTTACATGGGTAATCAATTGCGCGCCATTTGGTATCATGGGTCTAGTCTTTACTTCATTTAAAGAGTCGGGCTCTGAAATTTTTACAACATATGGGCAGCTGGTATTGCTCTTAGTTTCTTGCATGGTAATCTCCACATTCATAATCAATCCAATTGTCGTATTCATCTGCTTGAGACGCAATCCTTATCCACTCATTTGGCGGACCATCAAAGAGTCCTATATAACAGCATTTTTCTCACGTTCATCGGCTGCAAACATCCCCGTCAACTTGACGCTTTGTGAAAAACTTGGGCTCAACAAAGAAGCATATTCAATTTCAATTCCGTTGGGAGCTACAATCAACATGGGTGGCGCTGCAATTACAATTACGGTCATGTCGATGTGTGCGGCTCACACTCTTGGCATCAACATCTCACCTGTTACAGCGATTATTCTATGCGTCCTAGCATCTGTGTCAGCTGCTGGTGCTTCAGGTGTAGCAGGAGGATCTTTGCTACTCATTCCACTTGCATGTTCTCTATTTGGCATCGACTCAACTGTAGCTATGGAAGTCGTCTCAATCGGATTCATCATTGGAGTTATACAAGACTCATTCGAGACTGCGCAAAATTCCTCTACCGACGTGCTCTTCACCGCAACTGCAGATTACATGAATCAACTAAAAGAAGGCAAGGAAGTCCATATTGGCTGTGATGCGTAATTTCTTCAAATCTTAACTTTTTTGTAAGATTGAAAAATATTGAAAAAAACGTTTGACAAATCTAAAAGTTGTTGTATTATATTAAGTCGCACTTCTTGAAGAGAGAAGAAAACTTTTTGGGCCCGTAGCTCAGTTGGTTAGAGCGCACGCCTGATAAGCGTGAGGTCGCTGGTTCAAGTCCATTCGGGCCCACCACTCTCGAAGATGAAAAGAAGTGTGACTAAAGACTTCTGAAAAAGTGGGGCTTTAGCTCAGTTGGGAGAGCACCTGCTTTGCAAGCAGGGGGTCAGGGGTTCGAGCCCCCTAAGCTCCACCACTTTTTTTGAAGTATCCTTATTTCTAATCTTATTCTTAAAAGATAATTGTTGATAAACTTCGCTAGACTTTTAGCGTGAAGTGATTCTTGTTAGCATCGATGATGCCTTCATCACAAAGCTTCCCTATCTCTACAGAGAGACCGCTTCTGTCGACTCCAAGATAATCAGCAAGCTCTTGACGAGATAGTGGAATATCGAAGCTTAGAGAGCCGTTAGCTTGCGATATATCTGACAAGTATCCCATTAACTTAGCTCTCGTTGTCTTTTGAATCACATGAGAGAGCTTTCTTGTCAAAGACAAGCTACTCTCAGCAAGTTGACCTATGAGATTTCTAATTATTCTAGAATGATGATCGCAGCTCATCGAGCACATGGTGAGAATTCTGTTTACATTGAAAAAGATTACTCTAACATCGCTAACGGCAGAAACGCTGACTTCAGTGACTGATACAGGAGCACAAGCGTATGTGTCTCCAAAAGTCCCAGACGTGCCAAGTGTGTCGATGATTCGCCTGTTGCCCCAAAAATCTTCCTTTTCTATCTTGACAGTGCCTTCTAGCACGATGGCCATGTTCTCAATGCGCTCACCAGTTCTGAAGATGAAGTCGCCCTCATCATATTTTTTGACAAAAGGACTTAGACATCCCATCATCAAAATCAATTCTTCTAACGTTGTGCCTGAAAACAACCTAGAAGAGCGAATAAGATAGAGATCTCTCTCCTCCATTCCTTGGTCGTAAAGATTCCTCATCAAAAGATCTCTTTGCTCATCTGATACGTCATTGCAATTGTTGTAATAAGTCACTTTTTTGGTTCCCTTCAAGGGTTGATTTTTCAACATAACGTAAACTAATTATATTATTAGGAATTAAATCTTGTTTGTTAAATAATGAAAAACCCAGAGGAAATAATCCCTCTGGGTGACATTTTGCTTAGGCGTGTTGTGGCTACTTAAAAATTAAATTTCTAAATTAGAAAAGTGGTACTACAGAGCCACTATAAGTCTTCTCAATATACTCCTTGACCTTGTCAGTCTTAAGTGCATCGAGAAGAGCTTTTGTCTTCTCTGAACTTTCATTACCAGTCTTAACAGCAATTACATTTGCATAAGCTTTTGCTGCCTCGCCTGTGTCAGATTCGACAGCCAAAGAATCGTTAACATTTAGACCAGCACTAAGAGCATAGTTGCAATTAATAACAGCAATGTCAACATCACTTAAAGTTCTTGGTACTTGTGCAGCTTCAACCTCCTGGATGTCAAGATTCTTAGGATTCTCGACAATATCGAGCTTTGTAGCAGCAGTTCCAACTCCGTCCTTCAACTTAATTAGCCCTTCTTGCTCAAGAAGCAACAATGCTCTAGCTTCGTTAGTTGTGTCATTAGGAACTGCAACTTTTGCGCCATCTGCAAGATCGCTTAGAGATGAAGTCTTGCCTGCGAAAATTCTCATTGGCTCAAAATGGATGTTTCCTGCACTGGCTAGATGAGTGTTGTTCTCCTCATTAAAATTCTCTAGATAAGTGATGTGCTGGAAATAGTTTGCATCAAGATCACCGCTCTCGAGGCTTGTATTTGGTTGAATGTAATCGTTGAATTCAACTACCTCGAGTGTATAACCTTTTTCTTTAAGGTCGTCTTTTACTTGGTTTAGAATTTCAGCATGAGGTGAAGGGGACGCTCCCACCTTGATTGTTTTGTTGCTTGATGATTCAGATGAAGACTCTGATGAAGAGCTCGAATTTCCTGAGCAACCGACTAGCGCAAACACTAGAGCAAGCGATAAGAGTGTAATAAACGCGATACTCGCATTTCTGATTCCTTGTCCAAAAACTCTTTTCATGATAAATAATCTCCTTTTTATTCTTAATCTAATTTTTGAGTCTTTTGTCTAATTTACTAGCTAATTTCAATCCTCCCTCTTGGAAGATTTGAACGATTATGACTAGCAAAACAACTGTTATGAGCATTACATCTGTTTGATATCTATAATACCCATAATTGATTGCGATGGCTCCAAGTCCGCCGCCGCCCACAAATCCTGCCATAGCAGAATATCCAAGAATCGTCGCCAAAGAGATGGCAGCTCCCACAAGAAGCGATGGGCGGGCTTCCGGCAAGAAAACTTTAGTCACCATCTGCGGCAGACTCGTGCCCATGGACCGGGCTGCCTCAACGACGCCCGGATCCACCTCCTTTAAACTCGATTCAACCATTCTTGCAACATAAGGTGCTGCTGCGACAACGAGAGGCACAATCGTGGCTGCTGAGCCAATTGTGGTGCCCACCACAAGTCGCGTGAATGGCAAAATAGCCACAAGCAAAATTAGAAAAGGTACAGAGCGCAATATGTTGACTATAACGCCAACTATTGCGTTGACCACAGAATTAGGAGCAATACCGTCTCGCCCCGTGATATAAAGCAAAACCCCAAGTGGAACACCGAATAGATACGCAATTCCAGTTGAGATCAACGTCATTTGAATTGTCTCTATCGTACCATTGACTATGAGTTCAAGAAATTGTGAGTTCATCTTCTCTTACGTCTCCTACTCTTCTTTTCCTATCTCATAGACAATTCCTCTATCATCAAGATATTTTAGAGCCTTTGCTCTAACATCGCCGTCCTCAGGCAAATCAAGGATCATCTGCCCGAATAGAGAATCGCCAATTTTATTAACTTTTGCTGTCACAATATTAACGTCACAATCGCAATTTCTAACCAATCCTGAGACTACGGGCTCACCAGTTGAGTCACCATTGAATGCAAGCCTGATAGAATTCGGGAACGATTTGAATACATCGTCGTCTTTAATAGGATCGATTAATTTCTTTGCCGTCTCAGATTGTGGTCTCAAAAATACGTCATGAACATCGCCAACTTCTTTTATCTCACCGCCGTCAATTACGGCAACGCGCTCGCATATTTGCTCGACGACGCTCATCTCATGCGTAATAACTACAATTGTAACTCCGAGATCATTATTCAATCTTTTTAAAAGATCGAGCACATTTCTTGTCGTTATAGGGTCAAGCGCACTTGTCGCCTCATCACACAGAATTATGTCTGGATCAGTTGCTAGCGCTCTTGCTATTGCAACTCTTTGCTTTTGACCACCAGAGAGTTGAGATGGATACGAATCTGCTTTCTCTGAGAGTCCAACTATTTCGAGCAGCTCAGCGACCTTTTTATCCGCTGCGACTCTATCAACTTTGGCAATCTCTAAAGGGTATCTTACATTTTTAGCCACTGTACGCTGTTCAAGCAAATTAAATTGCTGAAAAATCATACCAATCTTCTTTCTTGCCTCGTTGAGCTCTTTAGTCTTGAGGCTTGTAAGATCAACACCGTTGATGACAACTTCACCAGAAGTAGGTCTCTCAAGAAGGTTTATGACTCGGACAAGAGTGGACTTTCCTGCTCCTGAAAAACCAATTATGCCGAAAATCTCATGGTCAGCAATTTCTAGATTCACGCCCTTAAGTGCGTGAGTCTCTTTTTTAGCTGACTTAAAAGTCTTCGTTATGTTCTTGAGTTCTATCAATTTTGATGCCTGTCAATAAAAGTGTTAGTTTAGTTTACAACAAGTACTGCAATTGGATTAAAAAATTTTTTCTTGTCTTTAATTGTTAAAAAACAGTTAAAAAGCCCCATGAATACATGAGGCTTTACTAAATTGCTTTTTGTTGACAAATCTTTATGCTTGGCTTGCAACCTTAACTAGCTCAGAGAATGCCTTGCTGTCATTAACTGCAATGTCTGCAAGCGCTTTTCTGTCGAGCAAAACGCCTGCCTTCTTCAAGCCATTCATAAAAGCTGAATAACTCATGCCATTTTGACGAGATGCTGCATTAATTCTAGTGATCCAAAGGCGTCTGAAGTTGCGTTTCTTGTTTCTTCTGTCGCGATATTGATATTGAAGTGAACGTCTTACTTGTTGTTTCGCATTCTTATAAGAACGGCTTTTCATGCCATAATAGCCTCTTGCCGCCTTTAATACACCTCTGCGTTTTTTGCGTGCAGATACCGATCTTTTAATTCTTGCCATAGTCTCTCAACACCTCCTAAATTCCTATCTTAAACCTAAATTGCGTTGCACAGTCTTATAGTCTGCGGTGTGCATTTCTGTCTCTTTACGGAAGTTACGCTTGCGTTTTTGAGACTTCTTCGTCATGATATGGCTTTTAAAAGCTTTTGCTCTCATAATCTTTCCGCTACCTGTTACGCGAAAACGTTTTGCAGAGCCACGATGTGTCTTCATTTTAGGCATAATTTTTCACTCCTTTTAATCTGTCTCGCCAATATTCTTTTCTCTAAGAAGCTTCGTTTTGTTGCGCAAGTCTAGCAGCTTGCTTAGCCGCACGCTTGGCTTTTTTACTTTGCACTTGACCCTTTTTTTGAGTAACCTTGCCAGTTGGAGCGATCGTCATATGCATATTTCGTCCCTCCATAATCGGCT
>CAVFJE010000012.1:0-3072 GCA_963622845.1 Dialister sp. CAG:486 | reverse complement strand
GTCCTGAATCGATTTTCTATTTCGATAATATTGATGATGATCGTGTTTCAGTTAAGCAATTCAGCTCAAAGGTCGATTTTGACAATTATGATTGTATAGTTGATTGTTTGTTGGGAACAGGTTTCAGTGGCATTCCAAGTGGTGATGTTGCTGAAGCAATTAACAAAATTAACAGTGCCAATTGTCCTTTCATTGTATCTATGGACATTAATTCTGGAGTCAATGGTGATACAGGTGAAGGTGAGATTTTTGTTAGAAGTAATCTTACATTGTCGCTTGGTTATAAGAAGATTGGCTTTTTGAAAGATGAGTTTAGTAAAAAGGCAAAAATCTTAAAGAACGTAAATATTGGATACGATTTAAGCCCAGATAATCTATCACCTTTTAGTGCGGATGAGGAAATACTATGGGTATCTTAGCTTTTTTGCTATAATATAGAAGCATTGGTTATAGTAGAGAAGGAATACTTCTCATACAAAGCCAGCGAAACAACTTTTCTACATATTTTTAATTATTAAGGAAAAGTGGGCAATAGACCCGCTTTTTTATTTTATATAGAGGAAGTGAGAGCGGATAAGAGAAGTTTTTTTGAGAGCTAAAGACTTATATGATACTTAGTGAATTTGAAAATAAGTTGTGCGATGAGCTAGAGGACAGGCTAGGGAGGAGCGATTTTGAAATCGTTTCTCTATCTGTAGTTGGTCCTAAGACTTCTCCAATTTTAAGAATTTACATCGATGTTGAAGGGGGAGTTAGCTTTGAGGAGCTAAGTCGAGCACAAGGTCTAATTTCGCCTATAGTTGAGGAGATAGATCCTTTTTCTGGAGCATATACTCTTGAAGTGAGCTCTCCTGGAATCGATCGTCCTCTCAGAAAGTTGAGTGATTTTGATCGCTTCAAGGGTGAGAGAGCTCACATTAGAATACAAAATCCAATCTCAAATAGGAGAAATTTTGATGGAGAGCTAAAAGGCATTGAGGATAATAGCGTTTGCATTGAATGTGATGGAGAGCACTATTCACTAGATTTTGATAATATACAGAGAGCAAATTTAATTAGAGCGGTTTTTTAATTTGGGTAATTGAAAGGTTAAGTAGCGTAAAATGGCAAAAAACGTTGGCAATTTAATGGATGCATTGCAAGCTTTAGCTGATGAGAGAAGGATTGACAAGGTCTTCATCATTGAAAGACTAGAGGAGTCTCTTGCTAAGAGTTATGAGAAAATTTTAGGGCTTGTTAACCCTTGTCGTGTGACTATTGATTCTAAGTCTGGCAAAATTTACGTCTATGAGCTCGTACCTGTTGGAGACTTTGACGAAGAGACAGAAGAGTGGGAAGATTACGAAGAAGTTGACATTACACCTGATGATGTTAGCAGAATTGCTGCTCAAAATGCAAAATCTGTCATATCCTCAATCGTTAAGGATGCAACACGTCAATCTATCTATAAAGAATTTTGCAATCGTGAAGGTCAATTGATTACAGGCACTGTTTTGCAAGGTACAAAGGATTTTACTATTATTAAGATTAGAGATGGAGTGGAAGCTGAGCTTCCTCATTTTGATCTTAAGCGTCACCCAAATGAACTAAATGAGCGACCTGCAAATGAGCATTATCACCACAATCAAAGATTGAAGCTACTCATCATTAAAGTTAGAAATCCACTTGGCGATGAACCGCATGCTAAGGGGGAACAATCTCGTCCAACGATTGTTGTCTCACGCACACATCCTGGTCTTTTAGCTCGACTCTTTGAGATGGAAGTGCCTGAAGTCTACGATGGAATTGTTGAAATTAAAAGCATCGCTAGAGAGGCTGGAGACCGTTCGAAGATTGCTGTTGCATCGAAGGAGCCCAACCTTGACCCTGTAGGCGCTTGTGTTGGACCGAAGGGCAGCCGAGTTAGAATGGTTGTTGAAGAGCTTAAAAATGAGCGTGTCGATATCATAGCCTACGATGAGAGACCTGAAGTTTATATTTCAAATGCGCTATCTCCTGCAAAGATTTCAAGTGTGACTATTGATGAAGAAAATAATTATGCAACGGTAATAGTATCTGACGACCAACTCTCACTTGCAATTGGCAAAGAAGGACAAAATGCTCGTTTGGCTGCAAGGCTTACGGGGTGGCACATAGATATCAAGTCAGCAAGTTTCTCTGGTGAACCTCTAATTTCAGATGGAGATCTAATTGAGGAAGAAGAGGAAGTCGATACACTTTGTGCATTCGTTTCAGAAGACGGCATTCGTTGCAGAAATCATGCAAGAGAAGGTTCTGCTTATTGCGGTGTTCACTCGCACTTAGAAGAGTAAGTAGAGAGAAAGTTTAGTTGATTTGGGGAGTTTTTAAGAAAAGCGAGGTTTGTTTTAGGATATGAGAGTTAATGTTTTAGCAAAAGAGTTAAATATGGATGCTAAGGAGCTCGTCAAGAAATTGCAGAGTTTTGGCATTGATGTAAAAACTCATGCTAGTCCTATGAGTGATGAAGACGAAGCCCTTGCTAGAGAAAAGTTAGCTGTCGAGCTTGTTGAGGCTGGCGCTAAAGTTGATGCTAAGACAAAGAAGAAGGTCGAAGCTGAAGTTAAGAAAAAAGAAGAAGCTGAAAAAGCAGAGAAAGAAGCTAGAAAAAAGGCTAGAGAAGAAGAGCTTAAATCTCGTAGACTCTCAAGTGATGCAAGTTCTGATGAACATGGCGATGGTGATAGTGAGGGTGACGATAAGTCTAAAAAGACGGTGAAAAAGTCTTTGAAAGTTCCGCTGGCCTCAGGTCTCTCTGCACTAGAGAAGCAAATTATTGCTGAGAAAGATAGAGTAAAACGTGAAGCGGAAGCTAAGAGGCTAAAAGCTAAAAACGAGAAAAATATTGCTGAAGCAGAAAAGAAAGCTGCGATAGAAGCTAGGCTTAAAGGTAAAAAGCCAAAGAGCACTCCTATTTCAAATGAGGCAGAACCTCTTAAAGAAAAAAAGCACATCTCTCTTGATACAGGGTACGCAAAAGATAAGTTTAGTTCACTTCTAGCTCAAGTTGAACAACAACAAAAGAAGATTAAAGAGGCTCTCTCGACAGAGAAT
>CAVFJE010000011.1:2541-4721 GCA_963622845.1 Dialister sp. CAG:486 | reverse complement strand
TCACAACAATAAGCATCTCTTTGACTGGCAACATTGATAAATATAACCAAGGCGAAACGACGCTTGTCAAAGGTAATATTTCCACTGACGGATCTAAGATTACGCTCAACATTCCGAATAACTAATGAAAACTCTCTCTGCGATAGCACCTGCAAAAGTTAATTTGTTGCTTAAGGTAGAGCCACTAAAAAGTGGACAAGTGTTGCATAATGTTAGAAACATCATGCATACAATCTCTTTGCACGACACACTTTGCGTCACTATCGAAGAAGCTTCGCAATTTTCAATTGACATTAATATCAACTTTGAGAGAGTCAAAGAATTTGCCTGCGGGACGAGCGATAATTTAATCACAAAAGCGGCAAAGCAATTTTTTGCCGACAATAACATTGATGACAATTTTGAGATATCTGTTAGTTTAACTAAGCGAGTACCAGCTTTCGCAGGTCTTGGCGGTGGCTCATCAGACGCTGCTGCCATGTTGATTGTATTGTCTGAAGTTTTCTCAACCAAAACGCCACTTGAAATTACTGCTTCAAAAATAGGTGCCGATGTAGTCTTTTTCTTGCAAGGCGGTCATCAAGAAATGACGGGAGCAGGAGATCATCTCTCAAAAATGTTTGAGCCTATCGCTTCTTCTCTTGTTCTTGTAATGCCAACTCAAGGTATGTCAACGGCATCAATCTATAGCGAGTTTGAAAAGTTTGGGGCATCATTGAACAATAATGATTTGCAAAATCCAGCAATTAGTCTTTGCAGCGAAATAGGAGAAATCATTGACTTCTTGCCACAAGGTGCTCAAATGACAGGTTCTGGTTCATGCGTTTTCTATCTATGCGAGACGTTTAGCGAAGCCGCGAGACTTGCATCTGCAGCTCAGCTAAAAGGTTGGTGGTCAAGAGCTTGTAGCACTATTCCAACAGGAGCTAAAATACTCTAGACTCTAGAAGACAAACTCGTTTGCAACGAGAGCACAAGCAACAACAAATAAAAATGTCGCAAAAGTCAAACGAAGAGCTCTCTCTGGTACTTTTTTGACTAAACTCCCGCCGATAACTGCACCAGGTATTGTGCCAAGTGCCACCGCAATTCCAGCAAGATAGTCAATGTTGCCAAGGATGCCTTGCGTAATAACTCCAGGAATTGCTAAGATACACACTGCCAAAAGAGATGTGCCCGAGCATTTTTTTATGGATATGCCCAGCACACTTTCAAAAAGGGGTACCATCAAAAATCCCCCGCCCACGCCAACATATCCTGAGGCAATTCCTGCAAATATGCCAATAATAACTGCTTTTAAAATGACCGAAGGTGATATCCTCTTCTCAAGTCTATCCTCGCCAGCAGTTTCTTTTTTTGAAACTGAGTCTGACTTGACTTTAAAAAACTTATAGAGCATAGTTGATGCTGAATAGACAATTACACAAGCTGCCACAAACATTATTAATATTGATGGCGATATTTTTGCTAGATAAACTCCAATAGGCGAAGTAAGTGCACCTCCAAGACCAGCTGCTACTCCAACACTACAAATGCAAGTCTTGTTTTTTGCATGTGTTAGAAATCCCGCAATTGACGTTGGAATAATCGTAAAAAGCGACGTAGCAGTTGCTTCAATAGCATTGAGAGCCAGACCAAGTCGAAGATATGGCACCACCATCGTGCCGCCTCCAATGCCCAAAAGCCCTGAGAGAATACCAATTGCAACTCCACAAATAATTGAGATGATAAGTGAAAAAGTCACGACTAACGTACCTTTATTAAGAGTTGTCCTGTTCGTTTTTGTACGCTTTTAAAAACTCAGACTTAAAACCAAGAAGACCTTGTTTAGTTTCTTCGTATTTTTTGCCCGCTACTTTTGCTCCATCTTTAGCGAGTTTACCAGCTGTCTCTTTAGTTTTTTGATAAGCAGGACCAGATTTTTCGCGAACTTTATTTGCCGTTTGCTTGGCAGCAACTTGCGCTTTTACACTTGCTACAGCTGCCTTCTGTGCAACGCCACCTTCAAGTGGGATTTGCAATGCTTCATCTTTTACAAGAATGCACCCACTTTGACATTCAAGAGCACTTCCCGCTTTCATGAGCCTCGCACCGCCACCCTGCACAAATCCTACCAAAAGCTCAGTATCTATTTTGCGTTGTCCTAAAAGAACATTGCTAGTTGCACCCGCTGAAACATC
>CAVFJE010000011.1:0-2531 GCA_963622845.1 Dialister sp. CAG:486 | reverse complement strand
ACATCTATGTGATCGATTTTGCCACTTGACTCATCAACGCATACACCATCGACAGAACCTATATTACCTCCTGATTGGCTGACAACTTCCATTCCGTCCCAGATGAGCGTCAAATCAAGTTTGATTTTGTTGTTCGAAAGATACTCTTTGCTCTTCTTTTCAAAATCACCATCAAGTATCAAAGTGTTGTCAACTATCTCGAACGTCGATATCGCTGCAAAGAGGTCTTTTCGTCTAAACATCATTGCGACGTCTGGTCTTTTAATAAAGACGCCTACACACGTTTGCTGTTCGAAAGCAAAAAAATGAACACGACCAACCATCTTGACAGCAATTTCGCCATCGTCTTCACTCGTCTTTATATATGCGGGCTTGCCAACCCACTCAGAAGTTCTAAGCATTTGGCAATTATGAATTCTTTTGCGCCTCTTCTTTAGCTCTCTCTATGACTTCGTCTGCGTCAATAGACTCTGTATTCTGTGAGGCATTTTTCTTGACTTGCTCAGTAATTCTCTCTCTAGCGGCTTCAATCTTAGCGCGAAGCTCATCATTAGTGGTGCTAACATGTGCACTAGCTTTCTCGCCGACAGCTTTCACGTTATCAAAAAGCTCGCCACCGCGATCAGTTGCAATTTTCAGTCCGTCTTGAAATTGACCATAAGCATTGTTGCTTAACTCTTGAGCACTTTGTGCAACATTTGATGCATACTCAGCAACAAGTTGTCTATTTTCTTCGCCATTTTTTGGTGTCACTAAAAGTGCGGTCACAGCTCCAGCAACTCCTCCGATGACAACTCCTGTACAAAATGATCCAATCTTTCCCATTTCTTTACCTCCGAACTAAACTATTATCTAAGAGACTAAATCTTACCACATTTGATTATTATTTCAGGGCTTCGCGCCTCTAAATACACTACATACACTCAACTCTAATCCATTGAATTCTGTTGCGCCTCATCTTCTCTATCACAAATCTCCATCCATCAATTTCTGTCTCGAAACCACTTTCTGGAACTGTATCTGTTTTATCCAGCAGCCAACCTGCAAGAGTCTCATAATCGTCACCTTCCTCAACAGGCCAACCCAACTCTAGGCAATCATCCACCGGGTACGATCCATCAACACGCCATGTTGTGTCATCGAGTTGAGTAATCATTTCTTTGAAATCGTCACTCTCATCAACGATCTCACCGACTATCTCTTCAACGATATCTTCTACTGTGATAAGACCCTCTGTGCCGCCATATTCATCGATTACAATCGCCATTTGCATATGCTCTGCTTGCATTTCCTCCAACAGCTTGATGACATCTTTAGACTCGGGAACATATTTTGGGTCGAACATATACTTTGAGACTTCTTCGCTATCTGCACCGTCAAGCAGAGCTGCAGTTAAGTCCTTGAAATTGACGATGCCAACGATCTCGTCACTGTCACCATTCGAAATTGGAAGGCGAGTATAACCAGTACCGCGCATTCTTTCTATCGTGGATTTGATCGTATCGTCGACATTTGCGACCATCATATCAACTCTCGGGGTGCAAATCTCGCTCGCCACTGTATCTGAAAGCCTCACAATGTCGCGTATCATACGCTGCTGTGGTTCGCTTAAGCTTGTTATGTCTATCTGTTCGTTAATTTTGTCGATCTTCAAGTCAATATTGAACCTATATTCCCATTATAGAATAAAATCTCACACTTGAGCACTTTGAGTTAAAATACTCTTTTAGATGATGAGCGAAACAAAAAACAAATTCCAATTGATCGCGGGGGGTCTGTTCAGCGTGTGCGCTGTAATATTTTCACTTCTTGCCTTCATATTATCACTATGGGCAATTGTCGGTCTGGTCCGAACTCTGTTAACCTTGGTATAAATGTGGCAGCGATACACATTCTTTGACCTGCGTGTTTGTGTTCATTATTTGGGTACGCTAATAATTGGTGCAGCCGCACTAATGTTACCTTCAATAGTCTGCGCAATCATCTTTTGCGAGTGGTATCCGCTCTCAAGATATCTTCTCTTTTCTGCAGTCGCCTTCTTTGTGGGAGCACTCATGAGACTATCTTACATTTGTCCTTCGCGCCTCACAAGAAATCAAGCGATGGCAATAACTGCTCTTGCTTGGATAGTAATCAGTTTCATTGCCGCAGCTCCTCTTTACTATTCGGGTCATTATTTGAGATTTCTAGATGCACTATTCGACGGTGTAAGCGCAACCACAACGACAGGCGCTAGCCTAATCGTCGATCTCGACCATCTTTCAAACGCAGACAATATGATGCGCTTCATGCTTCACTTTGCAGGTGGATTGGGCCTAATAGTTGTTGCTTTGTCGCTTGGTCTCTTCGGGAAGGGTGGTGCCTCATCTCTGTTTGCTAGTGAGGGCAGGAGCGAACACGTTTTGCCAAACGTCGTTCAAGCTACAAGGTTCATTCTAAAAGTTTCTTGTGCGATTATAGCCATTACAACCGTTGTCTTATTTTTGCTAATGCTTTTATCCGGACTATCAACACCGCGCGCCCTTCTGCAC
>CAVFJE010000010.1:0-4801 GCA_963622845.1 Dialister sp. CAG:486 | reverse complement strand
CTTCTCGACCCTGCAGTTGACACTCTTTTGATGATTTCAGGAGTAGTTGCTACATGGGCGTTTTTCGGACTTCCAGCTTGGGTAATGATACTCATTTTTTTAAGAGAAGTCTCTCTTTTGATTGCAGGCGGATATCTACTTAAATGTCGAAATATCCGCATACCTGTGCTTTATGCAGGCAAAGTTGCTACAGCACTTTTGTTTGTTGGACTTGCATCTCTATTTTTGATAGAGTGCGGGATATACATTGTATACGTTGGTCTAGCTTTGCAAATCATTGTAACTTTTTGTTACTTAAAGAAAGCTATTGATAAACTAAAAGAGCAAAGGCGATAAAACGCTACGAATATGCCAACAAGAAGAAAATCAATTGTATCAAATCGTAGTGCGTCAAGCAATGCACATACACATCTCGTGATTATACTCGCCTGTGTACTTGCCTTCTTTTTAATTATGGGCATAGACTACCTGGTCAATCTTAATAAATTCTATCCTGGAGTAAGAATTGAAAATATTGATGTCTCGGCTCTGACAAAAGCAGATGCTGAAGAGAAATTAAAATCACAACTAGAAGATAAGCTAAATAATAAAATCCTCTACTTATTTACTGACTCGGATAGTTTCGAAAACATTAATGTTGAAGATTATCTAAATCAACAAGATTTGATTGCAGAACAAATCAGCACTTTGCAAGCCCAGGACTCATCTAAGGTTTTTACAACAAGCGCTGCTGATGTTGGCGCTAGATATACCTACTCTTCATCTATTGATCAAGCATTTGAAATTGCAAAATCAGCAAATCCATTCGAGAGATTATCAACACGTATTTTTGGAAAAAATGTAGATCTCTCAATTGAGCTAGGCGAGGGGATTGATGAGCTCTATACAAAAGTTGCATCCACTACGGGAGAGGCTCACGTAGATTATAACGTCGAGATTGTTAGAGGGTTAGCAAATGTCACCCAAGGTAAAGACGGAAATCTCATTAACCGTTCTAATTTCACATCTAGAATAGCTAATGTTTTTAAAAACTCGGATAACTCGATAGATAAAATTCTTTTTGAACCTGAATACGATCCGATTTTAATTGATGAGAGTAAAGCTCAGGCATTAGCTGATAGAATAAACGCTTCTATTGACCAAGGTGCAACATTTAGTTTTAGAGGTAGCGAGATCACAGTTGACAAAAACTCTTTAGGTTCTTGGATAAGTACAGAAATCGAAGGAGACACTCCAGAAAATGCCCGCATCAAAGGTGTTCTTAATACTCAAGTTGCGATCCCATCTCTCTCATCTATCTTGCTAAAAAACCTTGATGAGAACACTGTTTCTGTTTCTATATCAAATGAGGGCGGAAATATTCTAATTCATCCATCTGAAGATGTTGTAGTGCCTAAGCTTGACGAGGCTATTCACAATCTTGAGGCTAATCTTTTTGCCAACGATGAGGCGGACAAAACGACTGTTATAATTCAAGAAAGCGATCAAAAAGACAACTTTGATTTACAAACAGCCATCTATTCTGGTTTAATCAAAGAAGTAGCCAGTTATACAACAACTTATACTTCCTCAGCTTCAACTATAAACAGAAATCACAATATTCATCTTGTCTCTGACAATATCACCAATACAATTATCGAGGAAAACGGTGGCATATTTTCATTTAGTAACGCCGCTGGACCTTGCGATGCAGCTTCAGGTTTTTTAGAAGCAAGTGCAATTTCTTCAGATGAAGTAGTACAAGAAGTCGCAGGTGGAATTTGCCAAGTAGCAACTACTGTATTTAATGCTGCATATGACGCAGGTCTTCATATTGTGGAGCGGCACCCACATTCGCTTCGCATGACTTCTTATCCATCAGGCAGAGATGCTGCCGTATACGTTCCAGATGTAGACTTGAAGTTCAAAAATGATACCTCTTCAGACCTTTTGCTAGTTGCAACTTATACTGACACTTCTGTGACAATTTCACTTTTTGGTTCAATGGAAGACAGAAGGGTCGTCACGCAAACATCTGATTATGAAGTTGGGAAAAAATACACTACTAAGTATGTAGAAAATTCTTCTCTAGCAAGCGGATCTTGGAGTGTAAAAACTGTCGGAGTAGATGGCAGCAAAATAACTGTTGAGCGCAAAGTATATGATAGTATGGGTAATCTGCTTTATGATAACTTCATCACATCGACATATTCACCAGTAAATGAAGTGATTCAATATGGAAGCGGAACAGATGTAGAAGAATTAAAGAAACAGAGAGAAAACAATTCATGATGAGAATATTTAAAATAGTGCTTACTTGTACACTTGCGCTTTGCCTAGTTACAATATCGCCTGCCAATTGTTTAGCTCAAACACAGCGCTCTGATTATGTAGTATTTGGAACTGTTGAGCAAAGAGGTCTTATTGCTTCTCAATGCCCCGATGTGGCATCGCCTTCGATTATTTTAAAAAGCTCAACAGGTAAGTTATATTACTCAAGAAATGCTGAAGAAGGAGTCAAGATTGCATCTTTGACGAAGTTAGCTACTGCTTATGTTGCAATAAATAGCGCTCCTTTAGATAGAGAAATTGTAGTAAGTTCTACTGCGGCTTCTGTTGGAGGATCGTCAGCTAATCTCAGAGCTGGAGATACAATGAAACTATCAGAAGCGCTGAGCGCTCTGTTAATTCCATCTGGCAACGATGCAGCCCAAGCGATCGCTGAATCAATAGGCAAAGACTTAAGCTCCGCGAGTGATGACGAGCAAGCTTGTTCTGTGTTTGTTGAAAAAATGAACGAAGCAGCTTCAGAAATCGGATGTACGAACACTTTGTTTACGAATCCGCATGGTCTTGATGCTGATAAATTTGACAGCGATGCACACTCAACAGCTAGTGATGTAATGAAATTCGTAGAAAAGTGCATGGAAAATACGACTATAAAAGGCATAGTTAAGCTTGAGTCGGCACAAATAACGATTGAAAACAATTCCGTGCAAAGAACTGTAGAATTGACCACTACAGATATGCTTTTAGGAAGTTTTGAAGGTGCATGCGGTCTAAAAACTGGTACAACTGATGAAGCGGGATATTGCTTTGCAGGTGCTTGCGAGAGAGATGGAGAGCTTGTTTACTCTGTTGTTTTGGGCGCTCAATCAGATGCTTCACGCTGGTCAGATACGGAAAGTCTCTTTAATTGGGTATTTGATAATATGGTCAACTATAAATTATGTAATGCTGACGACAATACAATGGCATACGTCTCACATAACGAATTTCTAGACAAGACAATTCCTGCGACTATTGCTAATGTTAATGAGACAATCAAAGTCTTTAAGTACGATGGTAACATCTCACAATCAATGGATCTAGAGCCTGTTAGCGGAGACATCAAAGCTGGTGACAAGGTAGGTTCAGTCACATTCTGGCAAAATAATTCACCTATAATAACGCTTGATCTACTTGCTAAAGTTGATGTTTCGAGGCCAAACATACCTGATATCATCGCAATTGCATTTACTAGATTTATTCACATTTTTACAAGTGAAAAAAACATCGCTGACTCTGAGATAATCAACGATACCCCAATTTTGATACAATATAGCTAAAGTTATTATTGCAATTAGGAGTTATTTTATTTATGTTCGATAAATGTCCAATTTGTTCATCTGACCTGCAAGAAGCTGTACAAGTATGTCCAGTTTGCGGATTTAGGCTTCAAGGAAACACGGAACAGTTTGAACCAATAGAGCTATCTGCTGGCAAGCACAATAAGAATAATCAAGAACAGATGGATAGCAGTGCTTATCTTCTAGTTTTGCGAGGTCTCCAAAAGGGGAGTAGGTTTGCCTTATCTTCAAAAGATGCCACTTTAGGTCGTGATCCAAGCTGTACTATATTTCTAAATGATATGACTGTATCTCGACTTCATGCCACAGTAATTTATGAGGCTGGAGCTCATATAATCAAGGACGAAGGCTCTTTTAATGGCGTGTGGATCAACAATAAGAATGTTCTTGAAAAAACTCTACAAGATGGAGATATTATACAACTTGGCGCTTTTTGTTTCGAATATAAAAGTTATGTAAACTAGGAATGTTTTAACATGCAAGGGATTTCAAAACTACTAACTAATGTAGTCGAGGAGCTCGGTGGTGAGGTTGCAAATTTCGCAGCAATTGCAAGAAATAATATAGCTTACAGAACAGCTGTTAAAAACATTTGGCGTGATCCATCAAGTCGTAAATTAATCTTTGAGCACACAAATGCATTTTACATTAGAGAAGATAAAACGCCAAAAAAAGGACCATTTAAGAACAATCCTTATATTGTGTGCGACATCGTCCTTGATGACGGTCTTGTTAGATCGGAAATTGATACACATCGCGAATTGTTGATGGCTCATCTTTTAAATGAGGGTTTAGAGTTTGAAAAGATTAATATCATACCAGCAAAGGGAAATATGAGAAATCGCCATCCATTTTCTGCAAATGATTAAAATGCCCTTAAAATCAATATTCTCCATCGATAAATCACACTAATAAAAAATCTTAATCTCTTATATCTAATAATATGATAATCATTGTTATGTAAAGTAATATGAATGTATAAAATATCTTGCACTAGTATCCTGAAGAGCCGAATCCATTTTCTCCTCTTGATGTATTGTCAAGTTCCTCTATTTCAATAAAGTTAATTTTTGGATACTCAATAATTAGTAGCTGTGCGATTCGATCTCCCTTATTTACCCTAAACTCTTTTGACTTGTCGTGATTAATTAAAGGTACTTTAATCTCTCCTCTATAGTTTGAATCTATAAGTC
>CAVFJE010000009.1:0-4064 GCA_963622845.1 Dialister sp. CAG:486 | reverse complement strand
AAAATTAATAAGGATATTAAAGCTCAAAAGTTCAAAGCGAAAACTCAAATTGAGGGCGAAAAACTTCGCATTTCTTCGGCTTCTAAAGATACATTGCAAGAAGTCATTGCATTTCTAAAAGGTCAAGATTACGAAGTACCTTTGCAATTTACGAACTATCGCTAAATGAACGATGCAAAAGTCTGTCTACATTGGCACATTGGGGTGTGCAAAAAACGAAGTTGACTCTTCTAACATGGCGAAATGCTTGATTGAGAATGGTTACGTGATTGTAAGTGACCCTCAAGATGCAGATTGCCTGATAGTTAACACTTGTTCATTTATCGAATCGGCAACTCAAGAGAGTATTGACACTATTTTTGACTTAACTGGCAGAGATGGTTTGAAAGAGAAGAAGATTGTCGTTAGCGGTTGCATGGTCTCTAGGTATGCCGATGCTTTGATTGAACAAATGCCAGAGATTGATGCATTTATCTCTTGTGCAGATGAAAACAAGGTCGCTGAAGTTGTCGGTTCACTGATTGGCAAATCTAATGGAATTGGGGCTTTTAGTGTCGAGAGTTCAAGTGCACCTTCGGCATACGTCAAAATTTCTGAAGGTTGCGATCGTGCTTGTTCTTTTTGCACAATACCGAGCATCAGAGGAAAATACCATTCTTTTGGCTTTGAAAAAATTGTCGAAGATGTAAGGTGTGCGACGGAAAGTGGAGCAAAAGAGATTAATCTTATCGCACAAGACACTGGTCATTGGGGTCGAGATTGCTCAGACAAAACTAGCTTAGCTAATTTGTTGGAGCACCTAAGCGATCGTTTCGACGATACATATTTTAGGATTCTCTACGTTCAGCCTGATGAAGTAACAGATGAGCTATTAAAT
The DNA here is from genome assembly GCA_963622845.1 of Dialister sp. CAG:486. Lineage (GTDB taxonomy): Bacteria > Actinomycetota > Coriobacteriia > Coriobacteriales > Eggerthellaceae > CAVFJE01. Next base: position 3,187 of record CAVFJE010000009.1, on the reverse strand, counting down.
GTGATGGCAAAAAAGCCAAACATCATTGAATATCTAGATATACCACTCCAGCACGTTTCTAAGTCGATATTGTCCGCAATGAATAGAACTGGCTCGCAGCAAGATTTTCGTAATAGGGCTGAACACATTCGTGATATTTTGCCAAATGTCACTCTAAGAACGACGCTCATGGTTGGTTTTCCAGGAGAGAGCGACGAGGATTTCGAAGCCATGCTCAACTTTGTCAGCGATGAGCTCTTCGACTACATTGGTGTCTTCTCGTATTCAAATGAGCAAGGAGCGCTATCTTTTGATTTTGAAAATCAAATCGACGAGATGGAAAAGAGGTACAGACTAGAAAAATTGAGCGATTATTGCAACGCCGTTGCAGTCTCAAAAGTATCAAAAAGAGTTGGATCTCGCACTAAAGTTTTAGTTGAAGACATATGCGAAGATGGGCAAGTTATCGGTCGAGCACTGTTTCAAGCGCCCGAGGTAGATGGCTTTGTTTTGCTTGACAATGGTCAAGTCGGCGACATGGTTGACGTTGAACTTGTTGAAGCGATAGATTATGACTTAGTAGGAAGAGTTTTGTGAGTTAACTTATGAGCGTAGCAGATGAGTCAAGGATAAATACTCCAGCAAACATCGTGACGATGTTGCGCGTTTGTCTAATACCTGTCTTTGTAGTTGCACTTTTGTGTCCATGGCCAGAGTGGATGAACATTGCTGGAATCGTCAACAATCATGGTAAGGCTATCGTTGCAACTATTATATTCATCATAATTTCACTAACAGATTGGGTTGATGGATATTTGGCAAGAAGTCGTGGTGAAGTCACAATTTTTGGAAAATTCATGGATCCTCTAGCCGATAAAATGTTGGTCATCGCTGCGTTACTTGCCTTAATTGAGCTCAACATTTTGCCAAGTTGGCCCGTCATGATAATTATCGCTCGAGAATTCATCGTGGCTGGAGTGCGAATGTTGGCAGCCAATAAGGGAGTCGTCATCGCAGCAAGTTGGTATGGCAAACTCAAAACACTCACTCAAATTCTTGCCATTATTCTGTTTCTGTTAAAAGACGGAGTTAGCATCAACGAATCGATTGCAGCTCTATCAAATCCGCTCTATATCGGTGCATGGGCAGTTATGATAATAGCGCTTGTACTCACCGTTGTTTCAATGGTCGATTATCTAAAAGCACTTAAAGATGTAAACGCGTCTGCAAAGCCTTCTGTGGTGGCTTCGATAGAGCAAGAAGCGCAAAAATTAATTCACGAGTTGCAAAAGAAGAACTTAAAGGTAATTACAGCTGAGAGCTTGACAGGAGGACTAATTTGTCAATCTTTAACTTCTGTGCCAGGTTCATCTGAGGTGGTAGCAGGTGGAATTGCTTCGTATTCTTATGAACTCAAAAGAGATGCACTAGCGGTCGACTACGATTCTCTAATAGAAATTGGCGCTGTTAATGAGCAGACGGCCCGTCAAATGGCTCAAGGAGCACTAAAATACGCGGATGCGGATCTTGCAATTTCTGTGACAGGAATCGCGGGTCCATCTGGCGAAGAAGAGGGCAAACCTGTAGGCACTGTCTTTATGGGAGTAGCTAAAAAAGGCGAAACTGAGGTTTCTGTTGAACGCTTTTTGTTCTCAGTAGACAGAAAATCTGTTCGAGAACAAACAACTTTGCATGCTATTAAAAAGTTACGCGAGTGTATCGCTTAATTTATTCGTCTTAAAATTAATAAGTGAAGTTATAAAGTGTTTTAAATGTATTCGCTATGTTTAAATTAAAGATTTTTGTATGTCTTTTTGTATAGGTCTATAGTGCATAATTAATATATGCAACCAAAAAATCTCATTGATTGTTTTTACTTAAGATAAGAATTAAGGAGATTTGAAATATGGATTTATCTAGAGAAGAAAAACTAAAGAACACGACTGAGCAAATTGAAAAGAAGTTCGGCAAAGGCTCAATTATGAAGATGGGAGATAATGCTCACATGAGCGTTGACGCTATCTCAACTGGAGTTCTGCCTCTAGATATTGCACTTGGAATTGGTGGTGTGCCAAAGGGCAGAATTGTTGAGATTTATGGTCCAGAATCGTCTGGAAAGACGACTCTTGCATTGCAAATTTTGGCTCAAGCACAAAGCGAGGGAGGCACTGTTGCTTTTATTGATGCTGAGCATGCAATGGATCCTATCTATGCGGCAAGAATCGGTGTTGATATCGACAGCGTTCTAATTTCGCAACCTGATACGGGCGAGCAGGCGTTGGAGATTTGTGATATGCTCATTCACTCTGGAGCCGTAGATTGTATCGTTGTCGACTCTGTTGCTGCGCTCGTTCCAAGAGCAGAAATCGAAGGAGAGATGGGTGATGCTATTGTTGGATTGCAAGCGAGATTGATGAGCCAAGCGCTTCGTAAATTGACAGGTTCTATCTCAAAGAGCAATGCAACTTGTATCTTTATTAATCAACTTCGCGAGAAGATTGGTGTAATGTTTGGTAATCCAGAAACGACAACTGGTGGGCGAGCGTTAAAGTTTTTCTCAAGTGTTCGCATCGAAATCCGCAAAATCGATTCAATCAAAGGTGAGCAGGAGGTCATCGGCAACCGCGTCCGTGCAAAAGTTGTAAAAAATAAGGTAGCACCTCCATTTAGAAAAGCAGAATTTGATATTGTGTTCGGTGAGGGCGTTTCTAAATCTTCGTGTGTAATTGAAGCTGGTATTGCTTGTGGTGTTCTTCATCGCTCTGGAGCTTGGTATTCTTATGGAGAAAAGCGTCTCGGGCAAGGCAAAGAAGCTGCCAAGGTATATCTAGACGCACATTTAGACGAGCTAAATAAGATTGAGCAAGAGATCAGAGCTGAATTTGACTTGCCTCTTGACAAAAGTGCTGAGAAAAAAAATGACGCGGTGGCAAAGCCCTCAAAAGAAAATGAAGAGAAATTAGCTGCTGCTAACTAATTCTTGTTGTCTTTTTTGGGAGGGCTAAATAATATGAATAAAAGGACTTGTATCGTATATTCGCTTATTCTGGCTATGCTTTGTCTTGCCGTATGTCCGACTTTTAACGTAGCAACTAGTTTTGCTGATGATAGCAAAGCGAAATCACAAGCTCAAGCAAGTGATAGAGAAATTGCAACTCTTGAGGATTACACGCCGAATCAATCAGTAATAAACTCACTGGCAGCAGAC
>CAVFJE010000008.1:1599-7481 GCA_963622845.1 Dialister sp. CAG:486 | reverse complement strand
GGTCGATAACCTGTAACTGCCCACTCATTCTTTACAATTTTGCCCTTGAAGTAATAGACCCACTGACCATTTTCTTGCTTCCACTTTGCAGTAACCTCTTTTAAGCCACCATCGTTGTTTGCATAATAAGTCCTATCATCCCAGTCAAAAGTGATGTCACGGTAGCAATAACCAAGTCCACCTTGACCGAAGTATAACTTGCCATCAACTTCGAAAAGTGCACTTTTAGCTGCATGATCAGTTGCATCGATGTAATATCTCTCTAGGCGACCATCTGTATATTGACCAGTTATTAGCCAACCTGACCCGTCTGCGGCCAGCATTTGTCCACCTTGCGGCTCTGCTAAGCGTCCATCATTGTCTGCTACATAAACCCTACCAGAGCCTGTATCGTGAAATCCGCGAAGCACGCTTCCAGAAGAGGTAACATAGAACCAACTTTGTTTGTTGTTAAGAGTTAAATTATACGTGCCAGCATTTGGTATATAACCTTGAGTGTCTAAATAGTATCTCTCGTAAGTATTTGGCGTTGTGCTACCTGGAGCGAGATTTGTGCAAATCCATTTATCTTTGAAAATCTCTCCATTGTTTTGATAAGTCCAACGATTGTTAACATTTACCCAAGAACCACTCGTGTCAGAGCTAAGCACACTGCCATAAAATTCCGCAATCCCTCTAGCAATCGAGTCAGCTATCAACTGTTTCCTTAGCTGATAGATACTCATATCGTTCGAATTGTTGATAAATGCAATTTCAAGAAGTGTGGAGGCCATAGGCGCTCTACAAACAGCAAAATCTGCTTGCTTTTTACCTCGATTATAAAGAGAAGTTGCAGATACAAGTTTGTCGTGGATTGCATTTTGAAGCGCAATTGAATTTGCGTGTCGCTTTGAAGACGTCGCGTAAACGTACGACTCAGTTCCAGTTGCCGAAGATGAACTTGCCGAATTAAAGTGAATTGATACAAATGCATCGCATCCTCTGTCTGCGGCATCTTGTCCTCTAACTGTATAGTGGTTGCCTGAAGTATTTATATAGTAAGGTATAGAAGGATAATACTTTGATAGCGAAGCTCCAACCATATTCGCAAGCTCGCTAGTAAGATCACATTCTCTATAACCACTTCCTATAGCTCCTGAATCTGACCCACCATGACCAGCGTCAATGTATACTTTTTGAGCTTGTGCTTTTGCCGGTGAAATTTCTTGAACAAGCACGAGGGCAAAAAGTGCAAAAACTATAAGCGCAAATACTGTCAATAGATTGCGTACAAATATTCTCATCGATTCTCCTTTAAGTCGATAATGTGTTTAGTAGTTCATTTTAATTAAAGGACAAAAAGCTATTCTATCATATTTGTAAAAAGAGTGAGTTACTTTGCGCTAACAACTCCTCTCAAGAAACCATTGCCATTGTCATTTTTATCTCGCTCCAAGTTCCAACCATGAGCAGATAGAGACTCCCATTCGCTCTTAGATGATGTATAGTGATGAGCGGACCCCAAAGCTTCGTTGTAGCAAGTATAAATTCCAATGTCTCCACCTGTGTAGAAACATAAATTGCCACCATCGAAAGTATCATAAGTCCATCCACTGTTAGTTGTTAAGTCAAATGCTTCATTTAGATCTGATGTGTAATAGTGCGAGTTTCTGCCAAGACTACCAAGTCCAGCATTATACAACCTGTATACAGGCGAAGAATTTGAATTTTGTGAATAATATGCAAACCAATCAATACCTTCTGGTATCCAAAAATCATTTCCTTGTAAGCAAAGTCTCGCAAAGTTATCATACTCACTCTTAGAAGTCGTAAATAAATGCTCTGATGTCACGGAATTATAAAGACGATATATTGGCTGAAGCTTGGTGTATTTAATAACTATTGCCACGTCAGTGTCAACTTGACCAAGATCGATAGTGTCTCCTGCTTCAACCGAATAATTTACGGTATCAAAAGTTACATAATTCGTATTAGTTTTATATACACTTCTCCAATATGTATTAACAGATTGCCAGCTAGTTTTGTCAATATTGGCTGATGAATAGATAGTTGAGCCATTTTTTGTTACAGAAGTGATCATTGTAATTGTGCCGTCACTTGCACTATTTTTAATACCGTCCCAGCTGAGTGTTAGATATCTGCCATACGTAACTTGAGAACCAGTTGCGTAAGTGTTGCCTTTATCATCACTAATAGTAATAGTGCCTTGTACATCGCCATTTGTTGAATAATTGAGAGTGATAGTAGTAGACTCTTTTGCATTTCTAGCGGCACTGATCGAAGCGTTTGGGTCGACAAGTCCATATCCATAAAGAGTGTCAAAACCACTACTACCTAAGTCTGTAGCTGTAGTTGTAAGTGACGATTTAACTTGATCTGGCGTGATAGATGGATTAATCGCATAACAAAGTGCAGCTATGCCGGAGACAAACGGTGTGGCCATCGAAGTTCCAGATAGGTTGGCATAATTGCTATTGTTCATTGTCGAGAGAATTGTGCCACCGGGAGCAACGACATCGAGGGATTCGTCACCATTTGAAAATTCAGACCTTGTCAAAGTGCTATCAATAGATCCAACTGCAATACAATAGTCAAGATACGATGGGAATGAACATGGAACCAATTCGGTTTCACTAGACTCATTGCCACTCGCAGCACAAATAGTTATTCCTGCGTCGTGAGCCTTGTTGATCACAGAAGCCATAATGCCTGCATCACTCGGCGGATTTGAGCGCGAAGTGTTCTCAATTCCAAGAGACATATTTATCACTTTTATGTTGTATGTGTCCTTCAACGATATTACCTTCTCAACGCCCATAGCAATATCGCTAGAATAAGCTGTCCAATTGTTGGCAACCTCTCTAAAAACTCTGACGGACACAAGTCCCGCGTTATAAGTTACACCGCTAATACCTATTCCATTGTCGCTTTCTGCCGAAATTATACCTGCAACGTGTGTTCCATGTCCTTGACGATCTTCTGCACCGTAACCATCGGCTACAACATTAGTCGCAAGCATGATGTTGTTCTTAAGATCGGGATGATTGCTTTGAATTCCCGTATCAAGGGTCGCAACAGAAACTTGTTTGTTAGCTTTTACTTGCGACCATGCACTCGCCAGCGATTGACTGTTTGATGTGAGAGCCCATTGATTATTTAGATAAGGATCGTTTGTAAGACTTGCTGATAGACCAGCTTCGCTTTGAGTGCTCTCACTAGCATCCTCGTCATCTGCAAGAGTGAAAATCCAATCTGCATCGGCAAATTCAATGCCATCAAATCTGTTTAGTTGCGCTACAGCATTTGAAACTGTGTACCCTTGGGCAACGTCTAAAACACATTGATAATCGTTAATTTGCTTAACAACTCCATCAAGTCCGCTTAACGCTTCGCTTTTTTTAAGTAACTCTTTAGCTTCATTATTTAAGTATCCACCGCTAATCGAAGGATTAGCAAATGAAACTACGACTTTGTTAGCTACATAAGAGACGCCTTCATCTTCTTCATAAATGTTACTAGCACGCGTTAGTTCACTATCTTGCGTATGTTGTTCAATGTTACTTTGGTTGTCACTAGCTTGCATCAAGCTAGTGTTGCCCTCATTTGAAGGACAAGAATCAATTAAAGAGGAGACCTCTGTCAAGGCATTGAGATTAACTAAAACAAATAAAGAGCCTGCAAGTGCAAAAACACATATGAAAGCTAAGAAACAATTTTTCTTAAACATGATAAACCAACTTCTCTTGTACATCCATAAATATAGTGTTTATTATAATATGTAACACTTGATTAGTAAATAGAAATACCTAGGTTTCCCTAGGTATCTCAAATTTACTCTATATAGACTATCTTAAAAAAATTGTTTGTATCTAAGCTGCTTTCTTTTGATTTCCAAAAATCGTCTTTGCTCCTCTGACCGCTAGAACCAAAGCTAAGACAAATAGAAGAATAGCGATAACGAGCTGTGCGACTACTCCTCCTGCTCCGCCAACTTGTGCGGCTAGTGTTGCCTCAGGTCCGCTGAGCAATGTTACTTTAGACATAGATGTTTGGAATAGCGAGACTAACGTGACGACGAGCATAAATGCCATTGGGAAGTATAGCATCTTGTTGTTTTTGCCTGCATTGCCAAGCCAAGCACAGACAGCCAAAAGTGCAAGAGCCGCTAGAAGTTGGTTTGCTGCACCAAAGAGTGGCCAGATGATGCTGTAACCTGTGAGACCAAGTCCAATACCCGCTACAGCACTAATAAGTGTAGCGACATACTTATTAGTAAGTACTCTTCTCCATCCTGGTGGAACATCTTTTACATGCTCTTTTTCTTTCAACCAAAGCTCTTGGAACATGTATCTGGCAAGTCTTGTTGCAGTATCGAGTGAAGTCATACAAAAAGCACTAACTGCCAAAATTAGCAACGTATAAGCAATGCTCTCAACGTTTTGAAGTCCTGGAATGCAAGCGAGCATCTTTGAAAGACCCGAAGCGAAAACTGCCGTTGGTGAGGCATATCCACCTTGACAATACTCTGCCCACACAAATCCAACTGCACAAAGTGAAATGATAGCTAGCAAACATTCGATCAACATTCCGCCATAAGCGATAGGCAATACCTCATGTTCTTTATCGATCTGTTTTGAAGTAGTTCCAGATGCTACGATTGAGTGAAAACCTGATATAGCACCGCATGCGATAGTGACAAAAAGTGCTGGGAATAAATACCCACCCGCAGCAGCTTTGTTTGTAACAGCTTTTCCTGCCTCGTCAACAATAGCTTGACCAGTAGCAGGATCAAATGCTGCACTTGAAGCTACAAAGCCAGTGAACATTGGAATGTCAAGAGATGCAGCTGCACCAGTAAGTGTAGCTCCGACAATACCAATAACAGCTAAGATAATCATGCCATAAAGAAGATAACTGCTCAAATAATCTCTTGGTTGAAGCAAGATCCACACAGGTGCTACAGAGGCAACAATGATGTAGACGCCCAAAAGAAGCATCCACGTAGTGTAATCGAGCGAAATAATTGGTAAGTTATAGCCAAGTGATACAACGATGATAATCATCACAATAGCACTTAGAATGTTTGTAATGTCGCTGATTTTTCTGCCCTTGGTAACGACTCCCCAAAAAACCGCAACTACGATAAATAGAATTGAAATCATAGCTGTTTGCTTATTAGCAAGAGCTGCTGAGTCACTTTGGTTTGCAAGACCAACAGCGAAAGTATTTGCCACAATTGATGCAAACGCAGCGACGACTAGAATAAGTGTTAGATACGCAAAAACACAAAATAGTTTCTTTGCAGTCGCATCCATGTTCTCAGCGATTACTGTGGCAAGTGTGTGACCTTTGTGACGAATTGAGGCAAATAAAGCTCCCATATCGTGTACTGCACCGAAAAAGATTCCTCCGATCAAAACCCAAAGGGTTACAGGCAACCATCCAAAAATTGAAGCTTGGATTGGACCGTTGATTGGACCGGCACCTGCAATCGATGAAAAGTGGTGTCCAAGGACAACGTATGGTTTAGAAGGAACGTAGTCGATTCCATCTTCTAGAGTATGAGCAGGCGTTTCGTTTTTGTCATCGACTCCCCATGTCTTTGCTAACCACCTGCCATAAACCATGTAACCAGCCAACAAAATAGCTGAAGATACTGCAAGTAAAACTAAAGCGTTCATTTTTTAATTGTTATCTCCCTTGTCTCGTAACTTATAAAACTCAAGTGATGAGTATTGCATATTTTGCTAAATTGAGTGTTTCTGTTGTGTAAAAATAAGTGAACGTGCTTTTACTTAGAAAGTGCTAAGTTTTTCTTGATTACATCAGCCATATGTTTCGCAGCTCTATTGGTATAAACATTCGAATTTTTGATGTCAGCG
>CAVFJE010000008.1:0-1589 GCA_963622845.1 Dialister sp. CAG:486 | reverse complement strand
CAGCGACGACTAAGAGAGCATCTGCCCAACCCCAAAAACTCAGCTTGTAATTTTTTCTGAATTTGCAATTCTTCACAATTTTTTCGACTTCGCAATCCAAAGATTCGCAAAGCAATATCAAGGCAACTGCACTACTCATATGGTCAGGCCTAGGTTTGACTATATTAAACAGAGAATTGATTTGCAGTTGAAAATAATCTTTCAAATTAGCTTCAGTTAAATGAGAAACTTTCTTGACAAATACATACTCATCGGCCTCTACTGCCCAAAGTTGAGCTTTTTTAGTCAAGACATACTTTTCACCTCGTTCATGATACTCTGCGAACAGATCAAAAGTATGTCCCTCAAATTCAAAATCACACAAAACGTCATGTGAGCTTTGAAAAGACATCTCCAATCTTTTAATCAACGTGCTTGCCATCTAATCAAAAAAGGTGATAAGAAATGTCAAATCTAAAGCCACACGACAAAAGAAGTTTTTTATTCTGCAATCGAGGCTTGTGCAGCTGCAAGGCGAGCAACTGGCACTCTATAAGGTGAACATGAAACATAGTCAACACCAAGCTCAACAAAAGTATGGATCGACTCGGGGTCACCACCATGTTCGCCACATACTCCACATTCAAGTGCGCTATTAGCTTCTTTTCCTAACTTAACGCCCATTCCAACAAGTTTGCCAACACCATTTTTATCAACAGTAGCAAAAGGATTTCTTGGCAAAATTCTGTCAGAGAGGTATTTAGGTATAAACTCGCCCTCAACATCGTCTCTTGAAAATCCAAACGTCGTCTGCGTGAGGTCATTAGTGCCAAAGCTGAAGAAGTCGGCGCGCTGTGCAATTTCATCGGCAGTGAGTGCAGCTCTTGGAAGCTCAATCATAGTTCCGATCTTTATATCAAGCTCTACTCCTTCTTTTTGAGCAACTTGAGATATGACATTTTGTGCATCATCACGCATAATTGCAAGCTCGCTTACTGTAGAAACTAATGGAACCATGATCTCTGGGATCGGATTGAGGTCTTCCTTTTTCAATTTAGCGCATGCGGTCGCGATAGCACGCACCTGTAACTCTGGCAAAATAGGATAGACAATTCCAAGTCTGCAACCACGAAGACCAAGCATTGGGTTTTGCTCCTTGAACGAATCTATCTTTTCAAGATACTCTCTTTTGGCTGCAATTTCTTGCTTATCTTCGCCTCGCTCTTCCATTCTTGCAATTGAAACTTCAAGCGCTCTTGGGTCATCTAAAAACTCGTGCAAAGGTGGATCAAGAAGACGAACAATCATCGGAAGCCCGTCCATCGCTTTTAACATGTCATAGAAATCGCCAACTTGGGCCTCGTAGAGAGCTTCACTCGTTTTTTGCCTATTTAATTCATCATCATTTAGAATGAAACTTTGAATGATCTGTTTTCTATCTCCCAAGAACATATGCTCCGTTCTGCAAAGACCAATACCTTCAGCACCGAAATCGCGAGCTTTGGTTGCATCTTCAGGATTGTCAGCATTTGCTCTTACTCCAATTTTTCTAAACTCGTCTGCCCACTCCAAAATTGTATCAAGATCCCCTGTAATTTCTGGCTCTTTAA
>CAVFJE010000007.1:0-8190 GCA_963622845.1 Dialister sp. CAG:486 | reverse complement strand
GATATAACTGTATTCTGTATTCTAAAAATTTAATCATACAAAATATAGTTTTTTAGATATATACAAAGCTGAAATGTAGAATCAAGGAGGAAGAATGGCTGAAGAAGCACACTATGGTGCTGAAGATATTCAGGTGCTTGAAGGGCTTGAACCGGTCCGACAAAGACCAGGAATGTATATTGGCTCAACAGGTCCAAGAGGATTACATCATCTAGTCTATGAAGTTGTTGATAATGCTGTTGATGAGGCTTTAGCTGGTTATTGCACAGATATCGATGTCAGGATTAATCCAGACAATTCAATAACCGTAGTCGATAACGGTAGAGGTATTCCAGTCGACATCCATCCAAAAGAGGGTATACCAACTGTTGAGGTTGTGCTAACGGTCCTCCACGCTGGTGGAAAATTTGGAGGAGAGGGTTATAAGGTTAGTGGCGGTCTTCATGGTGTTGGTGTTTCTGTTGTAAATGCGCTTTCCACACGAACAGAAGTGAATGTTTGCAGAGATGGAAAAGAATATGCGATTGCATTTGACCATGGCAAGACGGTAGAGCAACTTCACGTTGTAGGAGATGCAAAAGAAACAGGTACGAAGGTTTCTTTTTGGCCTGACCCAGAAATTTTTACTGAAACTACAGAGTTTAATTATGATACTTTGGCAGCAAGATTTAGAGAAATGTCGTTTCTCAATAAGGGTTTACACATCAAGTTAACTGATGCTAGAGACATTGATGAAAACGGAGTTGCAAGACAAGAAGAATTCTTTGCTGAGGGTGGAATTGTAGATTTCGTTAACTTCCTCAATGTTAATAAAGAAATAATACACGAACCTGTATATTTTGACGCAAGGTCCGAAGAAGGCGAAGTTGAGATTACGATGCAATGGTCTAATTCTTATACTTCTTCAATTATGACGTTTGCAAACAACATCAACACAACAGAGGGTGGAACTCACCTTGAAGGATTCAAAACGGCTCTTACTAGAGTAATAAATAAATATGCAAGAGCAAAAGGGCTCTTAAAGGAAAAGGATTCCAACCTCTCTGGCGAAGATGTAAGAGAAGGTCTTGCTGCCGTTATTTCAGTGAAATTACATGAACCACAGTTTGAAGGTCAAACTAAAACAAAGTTAGGAAATACTGAAATTAGAGTTCTAGTAAACGAAACTCTAGGTAAGTACTTTGAAGAATTTTTGGAGGAAAATCCAACTTCAGCTAAAGCCATTATTACTAAAGCCACACAAGCGCTAAGAGCAAGAGAAGCAGCAAGGAAAGCAAGAGAAGCAACTAGACGAAAAGGCGTTTTGGATTCCTTATCTTTGCCAGGCAAGTTAGCAGATTGTTCAAGCAGAGACGCTTCACTTTCAGAAATTTTCATTGTAGAGGGTGATTCTGCGGGTGGTAGTGCAAAGCAAGCTAGAGACAGAAAATACCAAGCGATTTTGCCTCTTAGAGGCAAGATCCTAAATGTGGAAAAGGCGGGTCTTAGCAAAGCGTTGTCGTCAGATACAATCTCTTCACTAATTACCGCGATAGGTACGAACGTAGGCGAAGATTTTGATGCGGACAAAGCAAGATATCACAGAATTATCATCATGACTGATGCTGATGTTGACGGAGCGCATATCAGAATTTTGCTACTAACTTTCTTCTTTAGATACATGCCTGAACTTATTACGAGAGGTTATATTTACATAGCTCAACCGCCTCTTTATGGAATTAAGAAGAGAAATTCACGCAACCCAAAAATTGAGCAATATTTCTATAAAGATGAACAATTAAAGCAATTTACATCGAATTCTTCTGAGGCTGATAAGTTTGATATTCAAAGATATAAGGGTCTTGGAGAGATGGATCCTGAGCAACTTTGGGAGACAACGATGGAGCCAGAGACAAGGACATTGCTAAGAGTTTCGATCGATGACGCCGCAACAGCTGAGCGAATTGTAACGGAGCTCATGGGAGAGCAAGTTGAACCAAGAAAGAAGTTCATTCAAGAACATGCAAAAGAAGCTAGGTATTTAGATATCTAAGTTAGAAGAAATAGACAAATTTTGTAAGGATTTTTTATGTCAGAAATAAATGATCAAAATAACGAATTAGAAGGCACACAAGAGCATACTGAAAAAGACACTTCTCTTGATGCTCAAAACGAGTCGCCTTTAGGTAATGTTGAAATATCAGAGATGGCAAAAGAAATGCAACAGTCATTTCTTGAGTACTCGATGTCAGTTATCGTGGCGCGTGCTCTGCCTGATGTAAGAGACGGACTAAAGCCAGTTCACAGACGTATTTTATACGCGATGAACGAGTCTGGCTATCTTCCATCCAAGCCGCATATGAAATCAGCTCGTACCGTCGGAGATGTCATCGGTAAGTATCACCCTCATGGAGATAGTGCCGTCTATGACACAATGGTTCGTCTAGCACAACCATTTTCAATGAGAGTACCACTAATCGATGGGCACGGAAACTTCGGTTCAATTGACGGCGATGCACCTGCTGCAATGAGGTATACAGAAGCGCGTCTCGATAAAGTCGCAATGGAGATGCTGAGAGATCTCGATAAGGACACTGTAGAGTGGAATCCAAATTATGACGAAACACTTCGCGAACCTGACGTTTTGCCAGCGAGATTTCCATGTCTTTTAGTAAATGGTTCAAACGGTATTGCTGTTGGTATGGCAACAAATGTTCCTCCTCATAATATGGGAGAGGCAATTGATGCTACAGTTTTAATGCTGGATGACGAAGATGTTACAACGGAAGCGTTGATGAATGTTATGCCTGGGCCTGACTTCCCTACTGGTGGCGAAATCATGGGAACAAAAGGCATTAAGGAGGCATATGAGACAGGGCATGGAAATATCACTCTACGTTCAATTTTCGAAGTTGAAGAAAAGAAGAATGGAAGAGCTGTAATTACGGTTAAAGAGATCCCTTATATGGTCAACAGAAAGAAGTTGATGGAAAAATTAGGCGATCTCGTAAAAGAAAAAGAATTCCCAGAGATTTCAAATATCCACGATGGAGCTGACAGACATGGTATAGATATTATAATTGAGCTTAAAAGTGGTGCGCTGCCAGACGTTGTTATAAACAAATTGTGCAAACACACGCAATTGCAAACTGGCATTGGTATCAACATGCTAGCTCTTGTTGACGGAACACCAAAGGTTTTGACGCTAAGAGAAATTCTGTCTCTCTATATTAAGCATCAAGTTGAAGTTGTCACAAGACGCACGATCTTTGACAAGAAAAAAGCAGAAGATAGGGCGCATATTTTAGAGGGATACTTGATTGCCCTTGATAATATCGATGAGGTTATCAAGATTATTAGAGGCTCAGAGACTGACAAGGAAGCTAAAGAAGAGCTGATGAGTCGCTTTAAGCTAACCGAGAAGCAAGCTGAAGCTATCCTTGAAATGAAGCTTAGAAGACTTACTGGTCTTGAGAAATCAAAGATAGAAGAAGAGCTCAAAGAGCTAAAGGAGCGCATCGCTTATCTACAAAGTTTGTTGGATGATGAGCATAAACTTAAAGGAGTTATCAAAGAGGAACTCTTGGAGATAAAAAAGAAGTATTTCACGCCAAGAAAAACGATTATAGGCCAAGCTTCAAAAGACATTGAGGTTATGGATCTTATAGCAGACGACGACATGGTTGTCACTATGACGCAAGCAGGCTACATCAAGAGACTTCCTGCTACAACTTATAGACAACAAAGACGCGGCGGCAAAGGTATGCAAGGAGTTAATCTCAAAGAAGCAGATTATGTGGAGCATATGTTTGTTGCATCTGCCCATTCGTACATTTTGATGTTCAGCACTCTTGGAAAAGTATATCGCTTGCGTGTTTATGAAGTGCCAGAAGCATCAAGACAGGCAAGAGGAACAGCCATTGTTAATCTGTTGCCTCTAGAGAAAGATGAGACGATTGCAGCAGTTATTTCAACCAAGGAATTCCCTGGAGACGAGTATTTACTATTTGCTACAAAGCAAGGAATGGTTAAAAAGACTGCGATGGATCTATATGACAGAAGCAGACAAAATGGTATTATTGCGATTAATTTGCGAGAAGACGACGAGCTAATTAGTGTGAGAAAAGTTGCACCAGGTGAGAAAGTCATTATGGTATCTTCTGTTGGCAAGGCAATTCTTTTTGATGAGAGCGAAGCTAGAGCGATGGGTCGTGGAACAATGGGCGTTCGCGGTATGAATCTTGGTGCACAAGCTACGTGTTTGGGAATGGAGATTGCAAAACCCGGAACCGAAATGTTAGTAGTCACTGAAAAAGGTTATGGAAAAAGAACACCTATAGAAGAGTATTCTGAGCATCACAGAGGTGGTCAAGGCATTTATACGATTACTATGACACAGAAAAAAGGACTCTTAAGTGCGATGAAAGTCGTAGAAGAAAAAGACGAGATTATGCTTATCTCTGAAGAGGGTGTCATTACTAGAACTGCCGTATCTGGAATATCTAAACTTGGCAGAAATACGCAAGGTGTTAAAATTATGAATGTTGCAGCTGGTGATCGCATAACATCAGTAGCAGTTATTGAAGATGACGAAGATCAAGAAGACGAAAGTTCAAAGGAAGATTAATAAGGAGCGATAAATCATGATTAAACAAATGACAAAGACAAAGCTTAGTGTAATATTGACGATAGTTTTAGTCGCGTTTCTTTCTGTCGGAATGATGGGATGCTCAAACTCATCATCTTCGGAGTCAAGTAAGTCAAGCAATTCAAGTTCTTCGAGCTCGTCAAGTTCGAGTTCATCTTCAACATCTTATAGCGAAGATAATTTTCAACAGACAGACAAGTGCGTGATTGAAGTGCAGGACTATGGCACAATCACTGTTGGACTTGATGCAAATGCAGCACCAAAAACAGTTGAAAATTTTAAGAAACTCGTTAATGAAGGTTTTTATAATGGGCTAACTTTCCACAGAATCATTTCAGATTTTATGATACAAGGCGGCGACCCTAATGGAGACGGAACAGGTGGTAGTAGTGAGACGATTAAGGGCGAGTTCACGTCAAATGGCGTCGAGAACAATCTTGCTCATACACGTGGAGCAATATCGATGGCTCGCTCAAGTGCTAAAGATTCAGCATCAAGTCAATTTTTCATAGTTCATAAAACTAGTTCATCTAATTCAAAATCTCTGGATGGTCAATATGCATGCTTTGGTTACGTTCTAGATGGAATGGAAGTAGTTGATAAGATTTGTGAAAACGTACCAACCACTGATAGCAACGGAACAGTCACAAAGGCTAATCAGCCTGTCATTACAAGTATCTCGATGCAATAAAAAAGAGGCGAGGAATGTTCTCGCCTCTTAGATCTTTAAATCATTAAAGAAACAAAAGATTTAGTACTTTTGAAAAATATTCTTTGGTGCAAAGCAAATAGGACATTTTTCAAAATCAGTTCCCTTGTGAATATATCCGCATACAGGGCATAAATAATAATCTTCATCATCAGGAGAGTCGATGTTGTTGTATGCTTCTAAATAACGCTCAGCGTGAACAGCTTCTGCAAGTTTTGCTCTTGTGAAAACAAGTTCTGCAGATGCATCGCCTTCTTCTTGAGCTACAGAAATGAAAGTCGGATACATATCGCTTGTCTCGAAAATCTCTCCATTAGCACCGTCGATTAAGTTGATGTCTGTGCTGTGAGCAGAAGCATCTGGAGGTTGTGGAGCAACATAGTCTGGCTCTTTTTTCTTGATTTCTGTGACTTCTAGTTTGATGTGAATTTGCTCAGCAGCACTAGCACATCTGAACAACTTTGCGATTTGTGAAAATCCTTGTGAATCAGCAGCCTCAGCATAAGCAGCATACTTGGCGCTTGCACCAGTTTCACCAAGAACTGCCGCTTTCAAGTTGTCTAGCGTCGTTGCACGAGCAGTCTTTGGCTCGCTCACCGCATTAAAATTTGATGAATTTGCCGCACATGGCATATCTGAACGTACCTTCATGATTTCTCCCTTCATCTTAGAAACGTATCAGTCGTGTTATTATTATACGGGATAATAGGACTTAAACATCATTATGCGAATTCATATTTAGAAAGGTTGAGTGGACATATATGAACGATAAATGTGCATGGGACAAGTATTCAAAAAAAGAGAGAAAAAAGCTTGAAACCCTAAACAAACACTACATCAAATTTATTTCGAAAAATAAAACTGAAAGAGAGTGCACCGAAAGTGCAATTAGAATGGCGAAGGAATCGGGATACAAAGATATCCAAACTTTCATCAAGTCAGGGAAAAAATTGAAAGTAAATGACAAGGTCTATGCGTCATCTGACGGAAAAACTGTTATGTTGATTCATGTTGGCAAGAAAGGGATGAGCCAAGGTTTCAATATCTTAGGTGCGCATATCGACTCGCCTAGGCTTGACATCAAACAAAACCCGCTCTATGAAAAAGGTGGTTTCGCACTCCTTGATACACATTATTATGGGGGCATCAAAAAATATCAATGGGTTACACTTCCACTTGCGCTTCATGGCGTTGTTACTTTGAAAACTGGCAAGCTTATAAAAATCAGCGTTGGAGAAAAACCTTCCGATCCAGTGCTTTGTATTTCGGATTTGCTTCCTCATTTGGCTGCTGAGCAGATGAACAAAAGTGCGAAAGATGTTGTAGAAGGCGAAGCTTTAGACGTTCTGGTTGGCAATGAGCCTCTAAGAGGAAAAGACAAGGATGCGGTAAAAGCTAACATTTTGAAAATTTTGAAAAAGAAGTATGGTTTTAAAGAAAAAGATTTTCTTAGTGCAGAGCTCGAGATAGTCCCTGCTGGTGAGGCAAGAGAGCTTGGCCTAGATCGATCGATGGTCTTGGGCTATGGTCAAGATGACAGGGTTTGCGCATTTACCTCTCTAGTTGCTCAACTAGATTTGAAGTGGAAAAAGATAACTCCAGATAAAACAGCAGTGACTATTCTTGTTGACAAAGAGGAGATCGGAAGCGTCGGTGCAACATCGATGAGCGGTGCATTTTTTGAAAACACATTGATGGAAGTTGCAAGACTTTTGGGAGAAAATGATCCTCTAGCTCTAAGAAGAGCTTTCCAGAAATCATGCATGCTTTCCAGCGATGTTAATGCAGGAGTTGACCCAGCGTACGAAAGCTTTTTTGAGAAGAAGAACGCTTCATTTTGTGGAAGGGGCCTCGTATTTAGCAAATTTACTGGCGCTCGAGGTAAGAGCGGAAGCAACGATGCAAATGCTGAATACGTTGCAAATTTGAGGAAGGTAATGGACGATGCCAATGTTACGTATCAATTTGCTGAATTAGGCAAAGTTGATGTTGGTGGCGGTGGCACAATTGCCTACATTCCTGCTAACCTCGGCATTCAAGTTATTGACTCGGGAGTTGCTGTACTTAGCATGCACTCTCCTTGGGAAATTACCTCAAAGTGTGATGTTTGGGAAGCATATTGCGGATATATTGCATTTTTGGAAAACGCGTAGGATTAATTGCTTACTAATGATTTTTAATTGTCAATTTATAAAAATTTAGGAGAAAGAGAGCTATGGCACAATATTACAATGAACCTTCACGCACATTTAATGAATATCTTTTAGTACCAGGGTATTCTTCATGCGAGTGTATTCCGAGTGTTGTGTCGCTCTCAACGCCTCTAGTAAAATTCAAAAAAGGAAAAGAGGAGTGCCCCATCTCTCTAAACATTCCAATGATTTCTGCAATTATGCAATCTGTCAGTGATGACAAAATGGCTATTGCGCTTGCTACTGAAGGCGGCTTGTCATTCATTTATGGCTCTCAATCTATTGAAGATGAAGCTGCTATGGTTCAGCGTGTTAAGGATTTCAAGGCTGGATTTGTCGTTAGTGTCGTCAACCTAAAGCCTGATATGACACTTTCAGACGTGATTGCATTGAAAGAAGAATATGGTTACTCAACTATGCCAGTTACAGACAATGGCAAGGCGACTGGTAAGTTGATCGGTATGGTGACTTCTAAAGATTATCGTCCAAGTAGAATGGATGGCTCGCTAAGGGTCGAAGAGTTTATGACGAAGAGAGAAGACCTAGTTGTTGCTGACGACTCGACATCACTAAAAGATGCAAATGACATCATTTGGGACAACAAGCTAAATTGTTTGCCGATAGTAGACAAAAATGATTGTCTATCTTCGCTAGTTTTTAGA
>CAVFJE010000006.1:1963-6293 GCA_963622845.1 Dialister sp. CAG:486 | reverse complement strand
TTCTCTTGCATTTCCACCCCTCGACCTTTTTATTTGCAAAAGGTTTCTTTGAATTCTCTAAATGAAATTTGATTCTTATCTTTTTGCGACAAAATTAGATTTTTTTCGTTGAAATCTAAACTTATTTTTTGGTACGGCCAATCAATAGCAACATCTGGATCATTGAATATGATTCCACCCTCATCTCCAGGGTGATATACATCGTCGCACTTATAAGCAAACTCCGCGCTATCGCTAATAACTAGAAATCCATGAGCAAAGCAACGAGGGATAAAGAATTGCCTTTTATTTTGTGCACTTAGCAAAACTCCTTCCCACTTGCCAAAAGTCGGAGAATCTTGTCTAAGGTCAACGGCAACATCGAAAACTTCGCCTGAGATTACTCGTACAAGTTTTGCTTGAGGATATTCAATTTGATAGTGCAAACCTCTCAAAACACCACAAGTACTTGAAGACTGATTGTCTTGCACGAAATTACAATCAATGCCTCCAGCAGCGAAATCTTGCCTTTTATAAGTCTCACAAAAATAACCACGCTCATCTTCGAAAGTATTGACGTCTATAATTTTGACACCGTCAATTGAGGTGTCGCTAAACGTAAAATTCCCTGATGTAAACGTATTACTCATTGACCAACCTTAGCATACTTTGCTTCTACTGCTTCTTTAGATGCGACCCACCACTCTCTATTATTTGTATACCACAAAATCGTCTCTTTAAGTCCTTCTTCGAAATTGGTATATTGAGGCTGCCACCCCAATTGAGTGCGAAGCTTAGTAGAGTCGATAGCATATCTCAAGTCATGACCAGGACGATCAACAACGTGCTCAAAATCATCCTCACTTTTGCCCATTAGAGCAAGTATGGCTTTCATAACTGTAATGTTGTTCTTCTCTCCATCAGCACCAACTAAGTACGTCTCGCCTAGCTCTCCTTTTTCTAGGATGGTCCAAACAGCGCTGGAGTGGTCGTTTGTGTGAATCCAATCTCTCACATTTAGCCCATTACCATACAACTTTGGTTTAATGCCGCTAAGTACATTCGTTATTTGCCTTGGAATAAACTTCTCAATATGCTGATAAGGCCCATAATTGTTAGAACAATTAGATATTGTCACCTCGACACCATAAGTGCGAGCCCATGCTCTGACTAGCATGTCTGAAGCAGCCTTAGAAGATGAATATGGACTAGAAGGCTTATAGGGTGTGTCTTCAGTGAAGCGATTCGGGTCATCAAGTTCAAGGTCGCCATAGACTTCGTCAGTTGATACATGATGAAGACGAACATTAAACTCTCTACATGCTTCCAAAAGACAAAATGTGCCATGTATATTTGTCTTCACGAAAGGCTCAGGGTCACTAATAGAGTTGTCGTTGTGTGACTCGGCAGCAAAATGTACGATAGCATCAACTTGTGGCACAATTTCTCTAAGCAAAGCTCGGTCACAAATATCCCCATGAACAAATTTAACTCTTGATTCATCTAATCCTGCGATATTTTCAAGATTACCAGCGTAGGTAAGCTTATCTAGAACAACTATCTCAACATCTGGCTTGTTTTTATAGACCCAATGGACAAAATTTGATCCAATGAATCCACATCCACCTGTCACAATTATTTTTTTTGGTTGAAAGTTTCTCAAATCTTAGCTCATCTCCTATTTATATTGTGTGCTCACATCTATTTTCTATATATTCAGCAAGGGAGAGATGCCAATCGCGCATCTCGTTGCCGATAGTTGTCTCTAACTTCAAATTTTTAAGAGCTGAAAATTTAGGTCTATCAGCACTGCTCGGGTTTAATTTTTTGTACTCGCTCGTGCTCACACGATTAATCTTGGTCTGACTGTGAGTTAGGTTCATGATCTCTTGAGCGAAATCAGCCCATGAGCAAATTCCCTCACCAGTGCAATGCCAAATTCCAAAATCATTGTTGAGAACAATCTTCGTCATTTCAAAGGCAAGATCGTTTGCACTCGTAGGGTTGCCAAATTGGTCGTCAACAACGGACAACTCATCATGCACGCGCGAGAGCCTTATCATCGTCTCTACAAAGTTTTTACCGCCTTGCCCAAACAACCAAGAAGTCCTAACAACGTGAGACTTTACGCAATTTCGACGAACTAGCATCTCGCCAATTTGTTTTGATCTGCCATAAGCAGATACGGGGTTCGTCTTGTCAAACTCTGTCCGCTCCCCCTCCTCATTGCCTGAGAAAACATAGTCGGTTGAGACATGCAAAAGCCTAGCTCCACTACGGGCGCAAGACGTAGCAATATTGCCAGCAAGGGTGGCATTACATGCAATCGCATCTATTTCGTTTTTTTCAGCTCCATCAACATCTGTATAAGCTGCACAATTGAAGACGATCTCTGGCATAAACTCGCCAAAAATGCTATTAAGAACGCTCTCATCGCTCAAATCATATTGAGCGCGACCGACGCACAAAAGATCGGCATTGTTATAAATTTCAGGGATGGGACCTATCTCGGCTCTGTTTGACTTAAGTATAGAAGCTAGTGTCCTTGCAAGTTGACCGCTCTCACCAATTATTAGAACTCTCACTTCTTTAACCTCTATGGTCGCCTGGAGCGTAGCAACCGTCCACTACTCTTTGCAAATGTGCACCATATTCGCTCTTGCCATAGGTCTTTGCAGCTCTTTGAAGGTCGTCTCTGTCAATCCAACCATTTTCATATGCAATTTCCTCTATCGCACTGACCATAATCCCTTGGCTTCTCTCAACTGCTCTAACGAACTCTCCTGCTTCATAGAGCGACTCCATTGTGCCTGTGTCTAGCCACGCATAACCTCTGCCAAGTGTTACGACATTTAAGTCTCCTCGCTCCAAATACATTTGGTTTAGAGTAGTGATCTCTAGCTCGCCTCGCTCAGAAGGCTTGACCTCTTTAGCAAATTCAACTACTCGATTATCATAGAAATAAAGACCGGTTACAGCATAGTTACTCTTAGGATTGGCAGGCTTCTCTTCAATTGAAATCGCGTTATATTCATCATCAAACTCAACAACACCAAAACGCTCAGGATTATCTACATAATAGCCAAAAACTGTCGCTGCACCATTTGATTGAGACGTTTCGATAGCTCGCTTAAGATGACGCTTTAGACCATTGCCATAGAAAATGTTGTCGCCAAGGATCAGTGCGCAAGCATCACCATCTATAAAATCTTCGCCGATAATAAAAGCTTGAGCAAGTCCATCTGGAGAAGGTTGCTCTGCATATGAAAGTACGATGCCATATTGCGAACCATCACCTAAAAGTCTTTCAAATTTTGGCAAATCACTCGGTGTGGAAATTATCAAGATCTCTCTAATTCCAGACATCATCAAAATAGAAAGTGGGTAGTAAATCATAGGTTTATCGTAGACAGGCAACAATTGTTTAGATGTCACAGTCGTCAGAGGATAAAGTCTCGTACCACTTCCACCAGCTAAAATTATCCCTTTCAATGTCTTAATCTCTCCTTAGTAATTTGCAAGATAAGCAATAGCATTGAGCTTGACTTAATTATACTATGCTAAAATATCTCAAGGTATGGCAAATTATGCGAAAACAAATACGCTATCACGCGACTGGTTTATATTAAAGTCGCTTGTCGCAAAAGATTTTAAACTCAAGTACAGACGCTCAGTTTTGGGTATCGCATGGAGCGTACTCAACCCACTACTCATGATGTGTGTGCTCTCGGCAGTTTTCTCAAGTATATTCAGATTCAACATCGAGCATTTTCCTGTCTATCTCATCTTGGGTCAAACACTCTTTTCATTTATGAGCGACTCAACGACTATGGCAATGGGTTCAATTGTTGAAGCAGCGCCACTAATCAAAAAAATAAGAATCAACAAAGCAATCTTTCCAATCGAAAAAGTTACATTCTCACTAGTTAATTTTGGATTTTCGCTGATTGCAGTAGTCGCTGTAATGCTGTTTTTCCAGATAATGCCGACAAT
The DNA here is from genome assembly GCA_963622845.1 of Dialister sp. CAG:486. Taxonomy (GTDB): domain Bacteria; phylum Actinomycetota; class Coriobacteriia; order Coriobacteriales; family Eggerthellaceae; genus CAVFJE01. The sequence goes on along the minus strand of CAVFJE010000006.1, from coordinate 2,321 downwards.
AAACATAATTTTTCTGCCAATATTGCTAGCGTCCCTTTTCGCTTTCTCACTCGGTTTGGGTTTCATATTAGCTGCACTAAGCGTATTTTTTAGAGACGTCATGCATCTGTGGAGCGTTGTAATCACCGCATGGACATACTTTACGCCACTTTTCTATCCTGTAGAAATTCTTCCAGAATGGGCAGCTCCAATCATGAAATTCAATCCAATGTATTGGTACGTAAAGATGTTTAGAGAAATTTCTATGTGGGGCACGACACCTTCTAATGGCGAATTTATAATATGTATCGCATGCGGGGTAATCTCACTTGTGTTGGGTTACGCAATATTTAAAAAATTACAGAATAAATTTATTCTT
>CAVFJE010000006.1:1546-1953 GCA_963622845.1 Dialister sp. CAG:486 | reverse complement strand
ATAATACACAGATTGACTTAGACAATTCATTTGAAGCTGACGATCGCGAAACTATGATTAAGATCGACGATGTCTCTATGAGTTTTAACATGGCATCCGAAAAGCTTAACAATTTGAAGGAGTACTTCATCTCTATCGTTCGTCATAACCTTTTTTACAAGGAGCTAAAGGCGCTGCAAAATATTTCCTTTGAGATTAAACGTGGCGACGTTTTTGGAATCGTTGGCACTAATGGGTCTGGCAAATCAACTCTACTAAAAATTGTTGCTGGCGTACTTGAGCCATCAGAAGGTAGTGTTGAAATTAATGGAGCAATCGCACCTCTCATTGAACTCGGTGCTGGCTTTGATATGGATCTCTCAGCTAGGGAGAATATATACCTCAACGGGGCACTCTTAGGCTATAAC
>CAVFJE010000006.1:0-1500 GCA_963622845.1 Dialister sp. CAG:486 | reverse complement strand
GTTATGGTGCCAGAAATATTGATTGTCGATGAGGTTCTCTCTGTAGGCGACTTTATGTTCCAGAAGAAATGCGAAGATAGAATTTTAGATTTGATCGAGCATCATAACACCACAGTACTTATAGTCTCACACTCAAACGAACAAGTAGCACGCCTTTGCAACAAAGCAATTTGGATTGAAAAAGGCAAAACAAGGATGATTGGTGAGGCTGAGAAGGTCTGTGAGATATACGGTCTTGTTGGCGGCAGGTTAGGTAGCCTAAAAGCTGAATCCGAGATTATTGCAATGAGTGAAAAGATGCCGAACGAAGACTGCTCTGATATCGCCTTTTATAGTGAAGGTGCAACTTATGGCGACATTGCACTTAACTTGGCAAAACATGCTTGTCAAAAAGATATCGAGACGATTTGTGTTTGCTCGAATTTAACGCACGTTGGATGTGCGGTCGCCAACTCGATAGCTGGAGCCTACAACGCTCCACTTCTCTCTATTGATCACTCAACAATTGACCACTTTGTTCTAGATTGGATTGAAGATGTCAAACCAAAGCGTTTAATTATCGTAGATCATGGTCATGCGACATCTTGTGCAACTCTGGCTTCCCACAAATTTGATTTCGATCTCGAAATTATTAATATAACGGGAGAGCTTAATTGCGCAAATTTTTCGCTTTTAGCCTACAACAAGCTGCTTGAAAGAGGTGTGAACTTAAACGAGCCTATCGTCGCTTATCTTGAAAACTCGCTCGCTCTTGATCTCCTCTTAGCAAGAGAAAGTTATGAAAATGTTAGACCGATTATAGTGCTTGAGGGGACCAACCTTGAAAACCCAAGCAACGTCATCGATTGGTTAAAAGTTAACAACTTTAAGGCAGTCTCTATTCTAAATGATGAAACTCTAGCACCAGTCGTTAAAACCTTAGAGGATAATAATATCTCGTGCGAAATGCTATTTAATGACGAAGATGAACTCGATTTTATGTCGATGGCAGAGCAATTATCTGTCAACAAAGAGTATCAAGAGGCAGTCGTATCTCCTTACGTTTTAGGAAATTTTGCATCGGCGACAAGTGCGGGATATTATTGTACAAAAAAGAATGCTTGTTGCATAATTGTCGATGATACGTCCCTAGACTCAATAGCAAAAGGCATCAAGTTTATATCTGATCACAAAATCAAAAAACTATCATTTATACAAGGTGCAGGAGCTCTGTCTGATGCGACTTCAACACTGCTCTCTCGTATTGCTAAATATAACTCACTTCAACAATAACTACGCAGAGAGTAGCGCATTGATTTGATTATTTAGAGCTTGCCCATATCCAGATCCAGTTGCCCACTTTCCGCCCAGTGCCTCAACTGTAGTCGCACATCCTCTTTTCACATAATTAAATCTTGGATCAACACACTCGTTATTTAGCGGACTAGTAGAAGCGTAGGCTTTCAAATGTTGCACTTGTGCTCTAAGACCTATCCTGACAGAGTTATCTCCATGATTATT
>CAVFJE010000005.1:2534-4324 GCA_963622845.1 Dialister sp. CAG:486 | reverse complement strand
GTTATATTGCCTCTTGCCATCTCTTCGGCTTGAGCAGCTGCTTCTTCATCCTCTTGCGCTTTGACTGCAGCTTCTACCAAAGAGACCATGTCTCCCATACCCAATATTCGCTTAGCTATGCGATCAGGATGGAACTCTTCAAGGGATTCTGCCCTTTCGCCGCTAGAGATAAACTTGATTGGCTTGCCCGTGACTTCTCTAACAGATAGCGCACCACCACCTCTGGCATCACCGTCCATCTTGGTCATGATGACGCCGTCGAAATCGACTGACTCAGAGAATGCCTGGACCACGCCTACTATGTCTTGACCAGTCATTGCGTCAACGACCATTAGCGTATACTCAGGCGAAGTTGCCTCTTTGATGGCTCTTGATTCAGCCATCATCTCTTCATCAACGTGCAAACGACCTGCTGTGTCGATGATGACGACATCTTTTAGATTGTCGATAGCATAATTTACGCCGTCTTTGGCAATTTTAACCGCGTCATCTATATCTTCTCTAAATACGTGAACGCCAATCTCGCCGCCTAAGGTTTGCAATTGATCTTTAGCAGCTGGACGATAAATATCGCAAGCTACAAGCAAAGGAGAATGTCCCTCACTTTTGAGCTTGTAAGCTAGTTTTGCAGCGGCAGTAGTTTTACCACTTCCTTGCAATCCTACCAGCATGATGACGTTTGGAATGCGTGAGGAAAACTCTATTCTTGAGGTCGATGTGCCTAAAAGCCCGGTTAACTCATCGAGCACAATCTTGACAACATTTTGTCCAGGAGTCAGCGACTCAAGTACTTCAGAAGTTAAGCATTTCTCTTTAATTTTTTGCGTAAATTCTTTAACGACCCTAAAGTTAACGTCAGCTTCAAGAAGGGCCATGCGCACTTCACGCATTGCAAGGTTAATGTCTTCTTCAGTCAACCTTCCCTTAGATGTCAAGCCGTCTAAAATTGACGTTAATTTACCACTTAAACTCTCTAACATTTTTCTAGCTCGTTTCTATTTTTTATATCTTTCGTCAAAAGTACCTATCAATGCTTTAGCGAACTCGCCTCGATCAAAATCTTTTAAGTCGTCGATGCCCTCTCCTACACCAATTTTATATATTGGCAATTTCAATTCATTCGAAATCTGAACTACAATGCCTCCCTTAGCAGTTCCATCCAGCTTAGTGACAATGAGACCATCTAAATCTAGCACCGAATTAAATATTTTTGCCTGCTCCATGCCGTTTTGACCAGTTGTTGCATCTATGACAAGCACAGTAAAGACATCGCAATTGGCCCTCTTTTTGACAACACTTACAACCTTGTTTAACTCTCGCATCAAATCGTCGGAGGTATGAAGTCGACCTGCTGTGTCAATCAAAGCAAGATTGGCGCCTATTACTTCAGCGCGCTCTACAGTTTCAAAACAAACGCTCGCGGGATCGCTGCCTCTCTCTCTCATTACCATCTCGACATTTGCTCTATCTGCCCATATTTGCAATTGCTCAATGGCTGCCGCTCTAAATGTATCAGCAGAACCTAAAATGACCAATTTACCTGCATCTGTGTACTTCTTAGCAAGTTTGCCTACTGTTGTAGTTTTGCCAGTTCCATTGATACCCACGAAGATAATAATAGCTTTTTCTTGGTCGAAAATATCAATTGCTTCTAGCTCAATCTTTGAAGCTATCGCTTCATCAATCGCATCTAAGACATCATAGGCCGACTTCATTTCTTCAGCAGTAGCGCGATACCTCATCTCGTCTACTATCGAATATGCGACACGAGCTCCCATGTCGCTCATAAC
>CAVFJE010000005.1:0-2524 GCA_963622845.1 Dialister sp. CAG:486 | reverse complement strand
GTTCATGCCTGCTCTTGCTCATTGAAATCAGATAAGCGCTGCGAAATAACTCTCGTAATTCCATCATCTTGCATAGAGACACCAAAAAGAAGATCTGCCATCTCCATAGTTCGCCTTTGGTGCGTAATCATTATAAATTGAGTGTCACATCTAAGGTCGTTGATATACGCCAAAAGCCTTGTTAGATTAGTATCGTCAAGTGCTGCCTCAACCTCATCTAGCACATAAAAAGGCGTTTTTCTCGTATTATAGAGCGCAAACAGGAATGAAAGAGCGGTCAAAGATCGCTCGCCTCCGCTGAGAAGTGACATGCGCGTGATCTTTTTTCCAGCAGGATTAGCTTTAATGAGAACACCTCTATCTTTGATGCCCTCCTCACCATCAACAAGTTCAATTTCACTATTACCACCAGGAAATAGCGTGGCAAAGATATCTTGAAAATTCTCATTTAGTGCTGCAAATGTTACGTCAAATTGGTCTTTGAATCTCTCTTCAATTAAATGGTCGATTTTCTTAATAGCCAAAATTGCCTCTTGCATATCTTTTGAATGCCTGCACAAGTAATCATATCTGCCTTTAAGTATTTGATACTCACGATCTGCTGACAGATCGATATTTCCCAACCTTTGCATCTTCTTGCTCAAAGCAAGTTCAATTTGCTCAACTTCTTCGCGATTTCTAAGCGCCTCACTACTCAACAATTCGAGCATAGGCTTGTCGCTATTATCTTCAATCTTCCTTGTAATATTGTCAAGGTCGATATCGAGCTTTGTCTTTTCAATCATTAGATCAGAGATCTCTTTAGCACAACTATCTTTAGCGTCTCTTAAAGCTGATACTCTCTCTCTAAAATTAGACAGATCCTCATAGATTTTCGAAGTTTCATCCGCCTGCGAAAGCTCAAGCATACTTTTTTGTCTATTTAGTCCAAGCTCACATAGATTCTCAAAATTCGATCTCAAATTTTCAAGCTCACTTGTAACCTGCTCTATTGACTTTAACCTTGCTTTACATCTTTCTATTGCATGAAGCGAATCGGCTCGCGTTTGATTTTTGCTCTTTGCAATCGCTTCCTTGTAGGCAAGCCTCTCTTTTAAAATCTCGAATTGTGAGGTGAGAGTTGCGAATTCTTTATGCTCTTGAGCTTGCCTTTCTTTTAAATCACCAATCTCATCTTCAAGCCTTAAATAAAGAGATTTCGCCAAAGCCTCTCTAGATCTAAGGTCCTCAAGACTTTGCTCCATCTTCTCAATTTCTGGAATTTTTGTGTCGACAAATGTAGCCTCCGTGGCAATCTTAGTGTTGACTTCGTTCAACGACCCTTCAAGAGATCCAAGTTCACTTTTTTGCTCGGAAAGCACATTTTTTGATGCTTCTAGCTGCGTTTTCACCTTTGTCATCTCTTCAGTTGCCAACAGCGAATTTTTTTGCGCATCTTGAAGCAGGTCGAGTGCACTTTCGAGCTTGAGCGATAGTTTCTCGGTGTTTTCTTTAGCTGAAAGCAGCATGGATTTCATCTCTTCAATTTGTCTTTTTCTCATCAATGTGCCTGTTGCACTTCTTGACTTTGCAATATTTAGAACGATTAAACCTTCTCCGTCGCAGTAATGACCGTCAAAAGTTACAAAACGCTCTCCCAAATTCGCGTTGTCTAAATTGTCATAGATCGCAATGTCGCCGAGAAGTGAATCAACTAAAGCACGATAATCTTCCTTGCAATGAACATAGTTCGCCAAAGAATTTTCGCACTTAGAACTGCCTTTTATGGGGGTTTGAGCCATGAGCGGTATAGCAAGATTGTCACACTCACCTTGCAAGGACTTAATGATGTCTGTCACATTAGCTTGTCTTCCAGTCACGAGCGACTTTAACTTCTCTCCAAGTATAACCTCTATTGCATCTTCAAATTGTGCATCAACTGTAATTTCACCAGCTAGCGAAGATAGCTCACTCAAAACTTTATGAGAGCTCTTAAAATTCTCAAGATCACTATCAACATCTTGCTTCTTTGCGACATTGCAAAGTGCATCAATCTGCGCTGACAGTGATTGCTCCTTCATTTTCGCGTCTGCTAGTGCCTCTTCAGCTGCGCTTTTCGCTGTAACACACTTCGATAGTGCAACTCGACAAGAACGATCGTGGCTCTCGCAACTTTCAAGAGCTGTGACAAGATTATCGAAATATTCTTGACTTTCCTTGATTTTTCCTTGGATATCTACAATCCTAGATTCCAAATCGTCTCGTTTATCATTTAGAAACGTTAAGTGATTTTGCTTGCCAGCCAAAGAAGCTTTGATTTCCTCAATTCGCCCTACGAGCTCATTGATTTCTTTAGCGTGATTGTCGCAAGCTTGCTTGCTACTTTCATATTCACTCTTTTTTTCGTCTATAGAAAAGTCGGTTTTGTCTATCTCAATTCTCTTTGCCCTACATTTCTCTTCATAAGTATCATGCTCTTCTTTTAGAGCAGCTGTAGAATTGTCAGCATCTGCTAACTCGACATCGATGGAGGCAACTATTTTGC
>CAVFJE010000004.1:0-7333 GCA_963622845.1 Dialister sp. CAG:486 | reverse complement strand
CCTCTATACAGTTTAAGGGTGACTTTATCTCCTGGATTTTTCTTTCTTACATCTAAAGTTAGATCAGATGCACTTGTAACTTTCTCGCCATCAAATTCAACAATTATATCGCCCTTTTGAATTCCTGCGTTTGCAGCTCCACTTCCACTAGTTACTTCTGATACATAAGCACCCTCGTTAACTGGGAATCCAAATCTTTGTGCATAAGTTGAATTGATAGTTGAAAGTGAAACCCCGAGTTGTGCATAAGTTGGATTTTTGCCTTCGATGAGGTTTTTAGCAATGCCCACAGCATAATTTACAGGTATTGCAAAGCCAACTCCTGAATAGTTGCCAGAGTAAGATGTGATTAGCGTGTTAATTCCAATCAGCTTGCCATTCTTATCAACTAGCGCGCCACCACTATTGCCAGGGTTGATTGCAGCGTCCGTTTGAATCATGTTAGGATAAATTGTCACACCCGATGAAGACGAACTTGAGCTTGAGCTACTTGATGAATCGATTATTTGAGATCTGCTCGTAGCCGAAACTATGCCTGTTGCAACGGATTGCTCAAGTCCAAAAGGGTTGCCGATAGACATTACCCACTCGCCTGTAACAATTTGGTCTGAGTCAGCAAACTCAATAGCAGTGAGAGTTTTGTCTGTGTTGACTTTTAGAACTGCAACGTCAGATGAAGAATCTTGTCCCACCAAAGTTGCCTCTAAAGTCTCACCTTCAACAACTACTTCAAACTTTTGTCCATTTGCAATTACATGTTGATTTGTGATAATGTAGCCGTCAGTTGAGATGATTACACCTGAACCAGTCGATGTCTGTGTTAGCTCGCTTGAGCTACTGTTCCCGTTGCCATATAGATAATCATAAAGTGAGCTTGCACTGGAGCTCGAAGACGTGCCATAAACATTGACTGAAACGACTGATGGTAAACACTTCGAAGATACTTGCTCAGCAAGACCACTCGCTTCGTCTGTTGCCGTTATTTGCGTTGAACTTGTTGAAGAAGACGACCCTCCTAACACAGTTTTAGTTCCAAAAACTCCTGTGAAAGAGCCAACAGCAAAAAATAGAATGCATGCAATCAAAGCGCCTATAAATGCAATTATGAAAATTTTTGATTCAGGCTTTTTTGCGATCACAGAACCATGATTTGAAGTTGTAGTTGTTTCGCGCTTAGGTGGAATCTGTGTTGCATCGTCTGTGCTTGATTGAGCAAAAGCTGGATATTGCTCGCCTTGTACTCCGTGTGAAGTGGTCGCACTTGAATGTTCTGCGCTAGCATGCGCTGATGTATACAATGGGCTTGGCTCGCTTTGAGGTGTCTGATTTGATTGTGGCGTTTGCGTTGTGTACGTGTTGCCTACATTCGTGTTGACATTTGAAGAGCCATAAATTTGATTATATGAATCTTGTTGTCCTGGTATGTTTTTTGATTGATCTTCCATAATACTTTAATCCTTTATGTCTCGATTACTTCTTTCTCTTATCAATCTAATGATTAAGGGAGGGTGCGGGTGGCCTAGAAAGGATGATTACCATCCCGCACAAGAACTATTATGGAATAACAAAAATAAAAGTCAATTAAAATTGAAGCAAATACATCGTTTCTACGACAACAATACTACACAAAGTGTAGTGATGTGAAACATTAAACTCTACTACTTTAAGTCTAAGAAGTCCTGCTTAAGAAAGCCTTTTGTTATCTCATGAGTAGGATTGTCAAATATTTGATTCTTCTCGCCAACTTCAACGAATCTACCATCGCTCATAATCGCAATGCGGTCAGCTACGTCTTTTGCAAAACCCATATCATGCGTTACTATGATAGTAGCAATTCCACCAGAAGCGATTTTTCGAATTAGCTGTGCTACATCTCTTGAAAGCCTGGGGTCAAGAGCGCTTGTAGGCTCGTCAAAATACAGAACTTCAGGGCTCTGTGCTAGAGCTCTTGCAATAGCAACTCGTTGTTGCTGGCCACCGCTTAAATCGCAAGGTACATTGTCAAGTTTGTCACTCAATCCAAGAATCTCAATGGTATCACTTACCAGCTCTTCTGCGCTAATCTGATCTATACCTTTTGAAAGCATCAATGGCTCAATGATATTCTTTCTAACTGTATAGTGTGGAAAGAGATTTAACCCTTGAAATACCAGTCCAAATTTCGATCGTGCTTTTTTAATAGTATCTTTATTCGAATAAGCAAATTCGCCGCTGTTCTCATCATTCTTACAAACAACGATGTCGTCATATAAAAGAGTGCCACTGTCAAATCTGTCTAACAAAGTAAGGCATCTTAGAAGCGTAGACTTACCAACCCCGCTTGGTCCAATAATACATAAAACTTCGCCAGCATCAACACTTAAATCGACGCTCTTTAGCACAACGATGTTGGGTTCAAACGATTTGCAACCACACGATAGGCTAACTAATTTTTTAGGCATGATAGTAACTCATTTTCTTTTCAACTCTTCCAATTATGAACGCTACGAGCAAACAGAAGATCCAATATATTAGCGCTGCCAAAGCATAAGGAATCATTGACACTTGTTTTGCAGCAACCGCCTTTGCAACACTAAACATCTCTGAGAGACCCAAAACAAAAGCAAGGGAAGTATCTTTAACAAGAGTTATGATTTCATTGCCAAGGGCAGGCAAAACTCTCTTCGTTACTTGAGGTAATATAATTTTTCTAAATGTTTGACTTTGAGTATAGCCAAGCACTTCAGCTGCTTCGTATTGACCTGTTGGAATGCTTTGTATCCCGCTTCTGAAGATTTCTGCAAAATATGCTGCGTAGTTAATGATAAATCCAATTGCACAAGCGTAAGTTTTCCAATCAGATCCCATATTTAATTGCAATAGATAATAAGGACCAAACATAATAGCCATGAGTTGAAGCATCAACGGCGTGCCTCTCATGATGGAGATGTATAGTTGCATTAAATATGAAAGTATTTTAATGCTCGACATGCGAGCAAGCGCCACCACAATTCCAAGTGGTAGCGCTCCGATTAAAGTGATTGCAAAGATTGATGCCGAAAATCCAAACCCTTGCAATAATAGATTTAGAGTTGTTAGAAAATCCACGTTTTAATCATCTTTCCTTAATCTTTGAAAACTATAAGCTTACTTAAGTTTCCAATTTTCATAACTCATACCATATGAAGCATATTTTTCGCAAAGTTCTTTTGAATAACCTTCCCTGTCGAGCTCTCTCATAGCTTCAGTTACTTTTTTAGCCATTTCTTTGCCATTGCTATCATTTTTGAAACCAACACCATAGTTTTCATCACTTGAAATTGGGTCTGCCAATTGGCTAAACTTGCCTTTATTGTTAGCTAGTTGATAATTGGCAATTGACAGGTCGCAAGCAACTGCGTCTACTGCACCGACTTCTAATTGCATAAATGCGTTGTTGTAATCAGCGATTGTATCAAGGGAAGCAAATGTATCACTTAGCTCTTTTTGGTCTCCAGTCAAAGCATCATATGCAGTTGAATCGGCTTGAGTGATAACTTTCTTGCCCGCTAGCTCACCCATATCGGTGATGCCAGAGTCAGACTTTACGATCATAACTTGTCTGTTAACCATGTAAGGATCTGTAAAAGCGTACTTGCCCTCTCTGCCTTCAATAGTAAAGCCATTCCAGATGCAATTGATTTGTCCTTGGTCTAAAAGCGCGTCTTTAGCTGACCAATCGATTGGAGAAAATTCAACTTCCCAACCAAGTTTTTCACAGACTTTCTTAGCCATGTCGATGTCAAAACCAGTGTATGAGCCATCATCAGCTAAGAATCCATAAGGTGGATATGAATTGTCGAAGCCAACGATGAGTTTAGTTGTCTCAGATGAGCTGTCACTCGATGACGAAGAGCTTGACGAGTTGGATGAACAACCATTCAATGCAAGACAAGCTACCAACATAATTGAAATAATGCCTGCCATCAATTTGATATTTTTATTTACTTTAATCATTTTTGTTACATCCCTTCATAATTATTTTTTCCCAAACTAAAAATATGAGTTATATATAACAATTAATACTTTATCACTTTATAGTGCTAAAGTGCAGAAAATTTTTTAGTTTTGTTTCATCTCAATTAATTTTGCCTGTTCAAAACCACTTTTAAATTTATGCCAGGCATCAGACGTAATGAAAAAAGCGAGGGAAATTTCTCTTCCCTCGCTCTCGTTTTGCTTTTGTTTTATCTATCTATCTAGAGCGCAAAGCAAACTACAACTCCAGTATTTAAGTTAGGCAATTGCGACTTGTGCATAAAGCCCGCATCTGTAATGATCGCTGTCTTGTTTGTTGAAACACCCTTTTGATCAGGAGTTCTTGTCCAATATGAACCTTGATATGAACCCGAGCTTACATCCTTAGGAACATTGCCTGCACGAGTTCTTTTAACTAACGCAGGGTTGACGCTGCCATTGTCGCTAATTCCTAGCTGCTTGAAGTAGTCGTACTGACTTCCCTCACTAGCTCCAAAGTAACTTGAACCTGTTAACTCTGAAATCGAGGCAATCCAGAAATCGTCATTTGAAGTCGTAATTGTCTTGTCGCCGCCACCCTTCATGGTTTGCTTAGCAACAGTCTTGAAGTTGTTAAATACACTTTGTTTATAAAGAGCACCCATCTGAACCATCTTCGTTCTTAGTGGTGAGCCAACCCAACCGCTCTTCGTTTGAGTGCTATCAGAGATGTTATAAGCAGTTGGAATTGTATGTGTACCTTGGAATGTTAGAGCTGAACCATCTCCATCATGAGCTCCAACTTGAATAATTCTAAATTCAAGATAAGAATTCTCAGCATGCAAGCCATCTTGGTCGTCTGCTTGACCAACCCAAGTTGTATAGAGGTGATACGTGTCCTCAGTCATATACTTCTTATACTCAGCTACCTTTGCCTCGTATTGAGAATTAGTTGGGTCTTTAAGGATCGCAAGGTCGCTTTCAATCTGATCTTGGTATTTAATAACGCCAATTGTTGGCATTCCTTGATAGAGGGAATTTGCCTGATTTACAGTATCGTCGCTATTGCCTGTAGTCTTAGTCGTTGCAGGAGCAATCCAAGTCTTTGAGATTGTCCACTTGGAATAGAAAATTACATCCTCATCTGGCATAGTAGAATTTTGGAAGTCAAAGGCATCAGCATTTGGATCATTAGGTGCCCATCCAACGAACTTACGATTTAGGTTATCCCCTTGAAGATCGCCTTGAGGGATAATCGTAGCGCCGTACAAAACACTATCGTAAGTTAAAAGCTCTCTGCCTTCCTTGCTTTCGGTGTTGTCAACAAATTTAGCTTTGTGGGTATTCCTCTTGTAGTAAATATCAACAACTGTTGAGCCATCGCTATTAATTGCTTTTTGTGTTACAGACTCATCTCTGTTGCTAAATCCGCTATATGTAAGCGCTACAGCTTCAGTTTGCTCTCCAGCCTTGCCCTGTCTTAGCGTAATCTCTGTAGCTGAAGTAGGATAACTTCCATCAGCATTTTGTTGATAGTGATTGATAGTGTAGAGAGACTTATCAGGGTCAATAGAGTTCCACTTAGCATACAAAGTCAAATTCTTGGCAGGCATAGAGTTTCCAGCTAGATCAAATCTTGTAGTGTAGTTCGCCTCCATATACCAGCCAGCAAATTGCCAATTAGTAGCAGTTGGATTGTTTGCAACAATGTATGATCCAAACTTTTGGGAAGTGATGTCGCTTGGCTTAGAGAGAGTCTCAACACCGCTCATGTTAAATGTTACAGAATAACCTTTTCTCTTGTGATAAACGCTAGCAACTGCATCTCCATCGCCTGTAATCGTCACTTCAGTTGACTTATCAAATTGGAAACCGTCAGTTGGCGTAACAGTCTTTGTGTCCGTAGTAGTATCGGTCGTGCCCGTAGCTTCAATATATCTTGAACGTGTGTTAGAGTATCCACCAGCAGCGAGCTCCTCGAAGACGTCAATTCTATATCTTGTTGTAGTATCAGGGTCAAACTTCGCATAAAGAGTTATGTCTTCGTCAATTGGCATAGTTGCAAAATCAAACTTTTCAGTCAAAATCTTGTCTTTATACCATCCTTCAAGATGATAACCTTCCTTGCTACTTCTAATAGTTCCTGTTGGTACTTCAGCAAAACCGCCTACTGGAACTTGTTGAGAATCAACGTTCGTCCCACCATCAGTATCAAAAGTGACTGTGTGCGTAGTAGTGCCAAAAGTAAAGCATGGGACAATGGCCGAGTAAGTGTCAGCTGTAAATGATGAATTTGCGCCGCCTTTACTATCAACATATAAGAAGTCAGCTGTATTTAGAGGAGAAGCTGATCTTAGGTGCCATCCGTCATCGCTGTCTGACACAGAAGCTCCAGAGCGCAATTTACCTAAAGCCTTAAGCGCTGGATTAGCACCAACAAAACTGACCCCTCTGCTCTTCCAGAAATCGTATTGATCTCCCTCGTTGTTAATACCTTTGTTCGACCAATTTCCAGAAGAGGAGCCAACGAGCTCTGAGTAACTCATGATCCACATAAGGTCATTGCTACTCGTCATTGTGTTGTCAATTGCACCATCAATACTTCCAACTCGATTCCATTTTTGTGCTCGCTCAACATCATTTGCAAGCCCTGCATTGTATTGAGACAAAACATTGACTTGATTTAGAGCGATTCCAAGCTCAGAAGATAGCCATCCGCCTTCGTTCGTGCTCTTAGAGTTAACTCTGAAAGGAGTATTTAGAGCATGGGTCGCTTGAAACGTCATGACTGTACCGTCAGAATATTTAGTACCGTCGGTTTTGTCACCAGTCGACTCATGTGCACCAATTTGAATAATTCTAAATTCAAAGTATGCGTCATCTACATTTGCATTAGCAATTTTCGCATATAGATGATAGGCGTCGCTATTCATATACTTCTTATAACGAGCAAGCGTCTCAGCATATTTATCATTGCTTGAATCTTTTAAGATTTCAATATCAGCTTTAATTTCACTAGACGTTCTCTCAACAGACGTCTCTGGGTTCGTATAATTCTTGTTTGCTTGATTAGCGGTATCTACAGTGTTGCCAGTAGTTATAGCTTTTGATGCTGCTATCCAATAAGGATTGAGATTCTCATCTGTCCATTGAGCATAAAGAGTGACTATCTCGCCACCACTAGTAGCTAGATCGTTGGTAGCTTTGTCTGAAACGCTCGTACCACTACCATCTTTTTCGGTATTCCACGACTTAAAGCCATAAGTTGCGTCTCCTACTTGCTTTGTAAAACCATTGGCAGTTAGCTGCGCTCCGTCTCCTACTTGTCTGCTCATGTCAGACATTGAACCAGTTGCAC
>CAVFJE010000003.1:0-7651 GCA_963622845.1 Dialister sp. CAG:486 | reverse complement strand
TGGGATACCTGCAAAAATCAAATAAAAGATAACGAAGCAAATTGATAACGCAACAGACCAATTTCGCCTTATGTTAGCTTTTCGCAAGAACAACATAAAGATACAGATTACAATAGACAGATGGGCTCCCGACACGGCGACAACATGTGCTAGACCGCAAATTTTGAAATTCTCGTAATCTCCATTGTCGTTAATTGTATTTCTATAACCGCACACTAAAGCTTGCATAATACCAGCGCTTTCTCCACAATACGCAGCTATCGTGTTGATTGTACTTGCTCTTGCTGAAGCAACAAATGAAGTCAGCAAATTGTTTTCGCTTCTTTGAAATGTATCAACAGAAATCGTTGCACCAATTCCTTTGTTCCACGAATATTGCTTAGAAGACTCTTTAAGAGATTTTGCTGCTCCACGTGCCTTAATTTTGTTAGTTGCAAGCAAGTCAACCTCTTCACTAAAATATAGAGTCACCTTGCATTTAACTCCCGTATTACTAGTAGCAATAGCGCTTGCACGCGACCCAAACTCAGATTTTGTTGCATCATCTAGAAGCTCGAATGTCCACTCAGCCTCTTGAGTATTAATCGCACGCTCTGCTTGAAATAGCGTTTGCCATGCTCCAAATAAGCCAAGAAGCATGCCGAGTGCACATGAGAGCAGAACTCCAAGGAATACCTTTCTCTTCACCACTAGAAGCCAAAAGCCAAGCAGCAAGCAAACCACAATTGAAATTGAAATCGTAACTTCTAAGACTTCAACATCAACACTAGAGGATGAAGTGTAGATTGCCGCACAGCTTCCCCAAAGGATTAACGCTAAGGGTAGCAAAATTGGAAGCCCAGGCTTTCTTACTTTTTCATCTTTTATGTTTAGCTCAAATTCGTCTCGCAGCGCAATATGGTCATTTAAATTACTCATACGCAAATTTGATCTCTTATAGAAGCTAGAGTTTTCTCACCAATGCCACTTACATTAGTAAGTTCATCCACACTTTTAAATCGACCATTACTCTGCCTATATGCAATTATCTTTTGAGCTTTAGAGGCACCAATACCTGAAATTTTTTGCAACTCGCTAACATCAGCAGTATTAATATTAATCTTGCCTGAATTCGCACTATTTGACGAAGTACTAGCTGCATCAGAGCTAGATTGCTCCTCTTGCTCAAGAATTTGCTGATTTCTTGAAGGCACTACAATTTGCTCTCCATCTTCTACTTTTTTAGCTAGATTAATCGTGTCGAGATTTGCGTCTTCGCTCGCACCACCAGCCAGCTCAATCGCTTTTGCTACACGATCACCCTCTTTGAGCTCAATTAAGCCTGGATTGTTTACACAACCAGAAACGTGCAAAAATATGCTTTCTGTTTCTTCAATTACTTCTTCTTGAGCGCTAACACTCTCTACCGAAAAATCATTTTGTGCACCATGACCTACAATGACAAAATTATAGGTTACAAATGATATTACGAATAGAACCAGAACACCTAGACCTATCAAATGTTGAGGCTTGACTCGTCCAAACCTTGCTTTCTCTTCGAGCGAAGATGCATATTCTTGAAAAGACATAAAATCTTCTCCTTTTTAATATGCGCAATCTTATAGCTTTGTTGTAACGAGTTTAGTGAGCTTAGTATATCAAAGGACTTATAACTTATGCAATTCAGCGCACTCCAAAATCTGTGAAATCCACTCTTCGGTGTAGTACGCCTCTTCTGCTTGTCTAACTGCCTCAAGCTTTGCGTGAGTTTCTGGACTTCTTGGCATAAATAAAGTGCAGCAATCTGGTGCATCTTGAGACGAAAAGTCAAACGTGCCTATGCTTTGTGCTCGCTCAATTATCTCGAGCTTATCTAGACCAACGAGTGGTCTAAAAATCAGTTTGTCGGTAACGTCAGAAGTTGCGACCATATTGTCAATCGTCTGTGATGCAACTTGTCCCAAGCTCTCGCCTGTTACGATTACTTTAGCCTTTATTTGATTAGCTAGAGCATCAGCCACTCTAAACATAAGCCTTCTGTAGAGAATTACGCGCAATTCTTGCGGGCAATCGAGTGCAATTTTTCGTTGATAATCTCCAATTGGACAGACCCAATATTGCTTCAAACAACCCGTCTGCGCTAACTTATTTGCAATGTCTGAGACAATAAACTCTGACGCATCGCTAGTTTGAGGTCGACCAGAAAAATGCACTGCATAGCAACTTGCACCACGTTTTGCCATCATCCATGTTGCCACAGGAGAATCAATACCATTTGAGAGCAGACACATCACAGGACCGGAGACCCCCGATGGCAAACCACCGACGCCGGCAAATGTGGCAGCACACACGAATGCTTGATTTTGGACAATTTCAATGTTGACAACAACGTCAGGATTTTTCATGAGAACCTTCTTGTCTGCAAATTTCTGGCATAGCACAGCCCCGACTTCTCTATTCATGACCATTGAGTCAGGCTCAAAGTCGGTATGGTTTCGTCTAGCTTGAACCTTAAAAGAATCGAAATCGCCAACATCGAGCAACGCTTCGACAGCCAGTTTTTTGACGAGGTCGTAATCTGCATCCGCCTTAAAACCCGCAGATGTTCTTTGCACACCTGGAATTTTTGCTACAAACTTCGCAAGTTTGATTTGTTCGTCGCGAGTAGTATCACAAGGCAGATACATCACAATTCGACCGCTCATCCGCCTTATATTAGTAAAAGAAAAATGACTTGCTAGATTTTCTATATTTCTAACAAGTCTATTTTCAAATTTAGATCTATTGTGCCCTTTCAGACCAATTTCATGATAGTGAACTAATAGAACACGCTGGAAATCGCTCATATTTTAGTGCTTTGTTGCATCGATTGTGGCAGGGTCATAAGAAATATCTCCGCGCTCAATCTCTTTGAAAGCCATAGTGAGTGGCTTAACATTGTTAGCAGTAGCAATCTCTTTTGCAATCTCTGTTGAAACAGCACGATTGCGCTGGCCTTTCATCATGTCGCTGATGTCATGTGCACGCTTCGATGCCATCGAACAAAGCAAAAATCTATCATGCTCGCTCTTGTCTAGCAATTCATTAATTTTAGGTTCTATAATGCTCATTTATAATCGACCTCTTATAGTAATCGTATCTCTAGTCCAAATTTCGCAAACTATTAATATACTCGTTTAGCTCAAAAAATGCAACATCTAGATTGTCGTTGACAATTATTTTATCGTAGTGCACTTTATGTTCTAGCTCTTCTATTGCTCTGTCAAGACGCT
This sequence comes from Dialister sp. CAG:486, assembly GCA_963622845.1. GTDB lineage: Bacteria > Actinomycetota > Coriobacteriia > Coriobacteriales > Eggerthellaceae > CAVFJE01. Next base: position 4,400 of record CAVFJE010000003.1, on the reverse strand, counting down.
TGAGGATTGTCTTTTCATCTTCTGTACCACGACCTCGCAGTCGCTTCTCTAAAATTTTGAGCGACGGCGGCTCGATGAAGACCAAATTGCACCCTGGACATTTTTCCCTTATTTGCAGTGCTCCTTGAACCTCAATCTCTAAAATAACAATCTTTCCTGCCTTGATATGCTCATCGATGTACTTTCGTGGTGTGCCATATAAGTTGTCGCTGAACTCTGCGTACTCTAGAAAATCTCCTGCATCGATTCCTGATTTGAACTCTTGCCTTGTCATGAAATAATAATCTAGACCATCAACTTCACCATCTCTAGGCTTTCTCGACGTTGCGGAGATGGATAGCCAAATATCATCATTACATGCCATGAGTTTTTTTATCAATGTGCCCTTGCCTCCCCCTGATGGAGAGGAAATGACTACTAATCTTTTGTAAGAGCTAGACATGCTAAATGAGACCTTCTGCTATATTTTCAAAAGCTGAAATTGGATCGTCGGCATCTGTTATCGGTCTGCCAATCACAATATGCGACGCACCGCTTGCAAAAGCTGCCTCAGGCGTAACGACACGACTTTGATCGCCAACGCTAGCGTCGAGAGGTCTTATTCCAGGTGTGACAATCAAGGACTTCTCTCCAAGCTCATCTCGTAACATCTTCGCCTCATGCCCCGATGCTACAACTCCATCCAGACCACTTTTCTTAGCAAGTTTTGCCAAATGAGAAACTTGAGATTGCATATCTCTTGAGATACCAACGTCTCTCAATGTCTCGTCATTCATCGAAGTCAAAACAGTAATTCCAAGTGTTGCAGGTATTTTACTCTTGTCGCAATCAAAAGCTTCTTCAAGACCCAAACGCGCTTGCTTCATCATATCTTCGCCACCGCTTGCATGCATGGTTAGCATATCAGCGCCACTTTGTGCTGCACTTTTAGCGGCCCCTCTAACTTGATGTGGGATATCAAAGAACTTTAGGTCGAGAAAAACATTGTACCCCCTGCTCTTTAGAATCGAGACGAGCTCTTTTCCATAGGCATAGTAGAGCGTCATGCCAATTTTGACCCACCTAGCTCTCTCTCTCAATTGATAGGCGATAGATAGTGCCTTGTCAGCGTCACAATCAAGGGCAATGATTATTCGCTCACTAGCTGGTTGACTTTGCCAATTCTCTAACATTTAAGTCCTCCGATTAACTCTTTTACGTCTCTAACACCACTCTGTACGCAAAAATCCTCGAGTTCTTTAATGACTCTAGTCGTTGAAAATGGATCAATAAAATTAGAATATCCAATGCCGACAGCAGTTGCACCTGCTAACATAAACTCTGCGGCATCCTCACCGCTTGTGATGCCTCCCATCCCGATGATTGGGATATCAACTGCATTGAAACATTGCCAAACGCATCTTAAAGCGATGGGCTTAAGACACGGTCCTGCCATGCCCCCGATAACTCTAGAAATTTTTGGCTTTCTTGTTTTTGCATCGATTGCCATACCTTGCACACTGTTGATTAGAGATAGACCGTCAGCTCCTGCCTCCTCAACGGCTCGAGCAACCTCGGTAATATCTGTTACGTTAGGCGTAAGTTTTACACTCATAGGTCTTTTTGTTAGCTCACGGCATTTTCGAACGACTTCTGAGGCAGCGCTTGGGTTTGCACCTAAAGAAGCACCCCCGCAAGAGACATTGGGACAAGAAATATTGACTTCATAGGCATCCACATCGACACTCTCTAGCTTTTCTATGACTTCCAGATAACCTGCTGTGTCGCGTCCAACAACATTAGCAATGATAGTTGCTCCTTTTTGCTTAAGCCAAACGTAGTCATCTTCAATCCAAGCGTCAACTCCATCGTTTTGAAGACCTATGCAATTAATCATGCCACCAAAAATCTCTGCCATTCGAGGAGTTTCGTTGCCTTGCCATGGCTCGTTGCTCATTCCCTTCGCCGTGACAGCGCCAAGGGCAGCGACGTCAACAAAATCAGCATATGGTTTACCAGATTCAAATGTTCCTGAACAATTAGTAATCGGATTTTTCATGACTAGAGATCCGATATTTACTTGCATATTTACCATTTCAACCACCTCGCGTTAAATATTGGACCACACTCACATGCCTTGACTTTGCCATCCACAGAATCAACAACACAAGTCTTGCACGCTCCAACTCCACATGCCATATATGATTCAGTTGAGACTTCGCAATCAACATTTTGTTTAATCGAACACTCAGCTACCGACCTCATCACAGCAGCGGGACCACATGAGGCAACATAGTCAAACTTTCCGCTCTCGATTAAATCGCATGCTGGAGCTGTACAAAAGGCATTAATCCCAGCAGACCCGTCGTCTGTAGCGACCACTAGCTCACTTAATGTCAAAGTTTCGAAATAGTCTTGCAAAATAAGAGCATCCTTAGTTTTTGCTCCCAAGACTACAGTCACATCTACTCCATCATTAATAAACTTTTTTGCAAGCATATATAATGGTGCCCCACCAAATCCGCCTCCAACTAATAGGACAGATGTGGGATTAGATTTTTGAGCCCAAGTATTTCCCAATGGAGCAAGAATGCTGCTTTCATACCCAGGCTCCCATGATGTCATCATCTCTGTTCCTTTGCCAATGACTTCATACATGATAGTTATCGTTCCATTTTTCTCATCCTTATCAAAGATCGAAAATGGTCTTCTCAACATCGCACAGCTATTTGGTGCAACTGCCAAATGTACAAACTGCCCTGGCTCAATTGCGAGTGCAGCCTTCGGCGCTTCTAGCTCTAATCTATAGCTTGAAGGTGCAAGCTTCTCGTTAACTCGCACACAAGCCGTCTCTTCAAACTTAGTCACAGACAACTCCATCTCTTAAAACTTGTTTGCCATCGACAAATACATCTGTTGCTCTACCCAAAAACTCTTTTCCATCAAACCCGCAATTTATCGCTTTAGAGGCGTATCCGTCTTCACCGCAAATCCATCTTATATTCGGGTCAAATATTGTAAAGTCAGCAACGCTGCCAACCTCTAATTTAGTGCTTTGAGCTCTAAGAAGTTTTCTTGGATTGATGCTCATGAGTTCGATAAGTCTATTGTAATCTATCAACCCCGTCTCTACCAAATTCGTCAACACAGACCCTAGCGCAGATTCAAGGCCGCACATTCCAAAAGGTGCAAGTTCAAATTCGCGATCCTTTTCATACTCTGCGTGAGGCGCATGATCCGTTGCAATCATATCTACGGTTCCATTTCTCACACCTTCAATTAAAGCCAAAGTATCCTCTTTAGTACGAAGCGGCGGATTAACTTTTAGATTAGTTGGGTAAGTGTCATCAATATCATCTTCACACAAAAAGAGATGATGCGGTGTGACTTCACACGTCACAGGCAGACCTTTTTCCTTGGCTCGCTTTACTAACTCAAGACCACGTGCCGTCGTGATATGTTGAATGTGAAGCGGACACCCACTGAGTCTGCAAAGAGAGATGTCTCTCTCAATTTCGATTTCTTCGGCTTCTGCAGGCCAGCCCAACATACCCAAGCGAGTAGAGACGACGCCTTCATTAACTTGCCCCTCACCGCTCAAAGTTTCATCTTGTGCATGAACCATGACTGTACAGTCAAATTGCGATGCATAATCCATAACAAGGCGCATAATGCCAGCCTTTTGAATACCACGCCCGTCATCAGTAAAAACTCTGACTCCATGTGCAAACATGTCCCCAATGTCAGCTAATATCTCGCCCTTTTGCTCTTTTGTGCAAGCTCCACTAACCGTTACTTTGCACTTGCCTTGTTTTTCAGAAATCGCTTTTACATACTCAACACCGACTGCATCATCGATGCATGGTTCAACATTTGGCATCGCACAAATTTGCGTAAATCCGCCCCTTACAGCACTTCTTGTGCCAGAAGCGATATCTTCCTTATATTCAAATCCAGGTTCTCTAAGATGAGTATGTACGTCCACTAGTCCAGGAACTAAAATCTTACCCTTGAGATCGATGACTTCAGCACCACTCGGTGCCTCATCGCTAATTTTTGCAATCTTTCCATCTTCAACGATAATTCCGCAAGTTTTATCAAGACCAACTTGTGGGTCAATCAAATGAGCATCTTTAAGCATCAAGGCCATCACTAACACCTCCAAGAAGTAAATACATCGCTGCCATTCTGACTAAAATTCCTGCATAGACTTGATCCAAAATAACTGAACGTTCCTTGTGATCTGCCATATAAGAATCAAGTTCCACGCCTCTATTTATAGGACCTGGGTGACAAATAATACAATCTTTTTTCATCAATTCTTCTCTCTCACGATAAAGACCATAAAGCCTATGATATTCACGTAGCGATGGAAAAGGTGCACCTTCAAGTCGCTCGCGTTGCACCCTGAGCATATATAC
>CAVFJE010000002.1:0-4524 GCA_963622845.1 Dialister sp. CAG:486 | reverse complement strand
CCTATAGAGGTCGAGATAAACGAAATTGACAGCGGTGCTAAAATTGCTAGCAGTGTGCCAACAAGACCTAGCTGTAAGCTAGAAGCAAGCAAAATTGAAGAGACAAGAAATCCAGTTCCATAAACGATCATTGACGGGGCAAGTTTTGAGAGGAGATAAGTTTTTGTTGTTATTGGCAAACTAGCAGGGATCCAGCGTGATTGACCTTCTAGAGACACCGTGCATGCGGAGATTTGATTCATCGTAAACATACATAGCATCCAGACAATCATGAGTTGCATATGCCAGTCGCCAAAGAAAAATCCTGGTATGCTTAGCTCAGAGAATGCGAGCTCCTCATCTGAAAGACCAAAAACAAACGACATGAAGAGCGTTGGGGCGTCCATCCCGTTTATCTTTAATATCACGAATGAACCCGCAATGAGAAAACACATGATTACACCAAAAAGCGAGTTGCCTATTATTGATGGTGTGTTTATGAGCATTCTGAATTCTTTTTTAACAAGAGCACTAAATTGGCTTGAGCTTTTGGTAGATTTCTCATTGAAATTGTAATTGCCAACCGTCTTTTTTTGTTGGAAGCGAATATTAATTTTATAGAACCCTAGATTTGTTAGCTCAACCACAACTATGGCAAGCACTATTGTTGCAAGCCCAAACGATGCAAAATCTCCGAAGTTCTCTGTTATGATTGCGTTGACTGCCCAATTGACTGGTTGAAACAGCTTTGCTATTGCACCGATCTGAATACTGTCCAGACCGTTTTGCATTGTGCCTCTTAGCACAACATAATAAAATATCGTAAATGTTGCAAGTGCAATCAAAGTCACGATGCCTGTTGCCACATTTATTCTGCGAAAATGCGAGCCAATCCAAGTAAATATAAGCGACAAAAAAGTGCCGATAGCAACTGGGATTATGGGCGTGAGAACACATATGAGAATTCCATATAGAATGCTTAAGAAACTAATTGGCGAGTACCAATAATAAATTGCTAGACCTGGCAGACCAACAATTAAACCAAGACCAAGTGCCGAGAGGTAAATATTTGTAAGCCTTGAGACGACTACAGTTTTTTTGGAAACTGGGAGAGATGATAAAAAGTCCCAATCTTTAATTGCAAAAAGCGTTCCGCCCGCTCTAAAGAATGCCGTTATTAGTCCTAATGAGGCAGAGATACCAATAGCTATCGAGGGGATAACAACTCTAAGACCTACATTTGCAATCTGCAAGGCAACAAAAACAACTGCACCTGCGATTATGATTACAAGAATTGCTCCTCCCGCTACATTTAGAAGGGCTTTTCTGGATTCTCGTTTATCTTTTGAGGAAAAATTTCCTAGCGATGCTAGTGCAGCACGAAATGCTAGTTTTTGTAAAACCCAAAACTTATACATTTGTTGTATCTCCAGCTTTTGCCATTTCGATGAAAACCTCTTCCAAGCTCTCATCGCCTGTAACATCCTCAGTTTTGCCCGACTTCAAAATTACGCCAGACTTGATAATTGCAATTTCATCGCATAGTTTTTCTACAACATCAAGAACGTGGCTGGAGAAAAAGACACTTGAGCCAGATTTGCAAATCTCTTTTAGGATCTCTTTGACGTTGTAGGCAGCCATCGGGTCTAGACCCACAAAGGGCTCATCTAAAACAAGCAATTTAGGGTTGTGCAACAAAGCTCCCACAATAACAAGTTTCTGTCTCATTCCATGAGAATAAGCACTGATAAGATCTCCAAGATCTTTGTCAATCTCAAGCGTTTTTGTAAGCGTCTTAATCTTTTCACTGCGCTGATCGCTATCAACGCCGAACATATCACCAATAAAATTGAGATATTGAATGCCTGTCAAATAATCATATATATCAGGATTATCTGGAACGTAAGACATAATTTGTTTGCAAGCAACAGGATCTTTTGTGATGTCTACGCCATCGATTAGTATCTCGCCATCATCTATTGAAAGTGCTCCGACGACTTGCTTAATCGTAGTTGATTTACCTGCTCCATTGTGTCCGACAAAGCCATAAATCTCGCCAGCTTTAACAGATAAATTCACGTTATTTAATACTTTTTTTTCGCCAAATGTTTTGCTTAGATTTTTAATCTCAAGAATGTAGTCACTCATAAGAAGAAAGTGTCCCTTCGCTAAATCAACTAAGTGTTAGTGCGTAAATTCGATGGATTTAATTATACAATTTTATAGGCTTCTTTGAGCGATTTTATCTCGTCTGCATACTCTGAAGTTTTATCGTGAGGTGTCTCTAAAAAGAAAGGGAGCTCTCTAAGCGCTGGGTGATTTATAACGTTTGAAAGCGCTTCAAACCCTATAAAACCTCCACCGATAACTTCATGTCTATCTTTGTGTGCGCCGCAATCATTTTTTGAATCGTTTAGATGTATTGCATAAAGTCGATTCAACCCAATAACTTTGTCGAACTCTTCTATGACACCATCAAGATTGTTTTTGATATGATAACCACCATCCCAAATATGACACGTGTCAAGACATACTCCAACTTGGTCTTGCAACTCTACCCTATCAATTATGGCTTTAATCTCTTCAAAGGTACGACCCACCTCACTACCTTTGCCAGCCATCGTCTCAAGCAGAAGTTTCGTTGTCATCTCGGGATGAAGAACTTGGTTTATGGCATCAGCGATAAGCTCAATGCCGACCTCTGCTCCTTGTCCAACATGAGAGCCTGGATGCATGTTATACATCTGATTTGGGGTAAACTCCATTCTCTTCATATCGTCAGCGAGCGTAGAAATTGCAAATTTTCTCACGTCAGGTTTTGCTGCACAAAAATTTAGCGTGTAGGGTGCGTGAGCGAGAAACTTGACGATCCCTGCGCTTTCACAAAAATCCTCAAAAGCCGCAATGTCATCCACGTCGATATCTTTTGCTTTTCCACCTCGAGGATTTCGAGTGAAAAATTGAAAAGTGTTTCCCGATAAAGAAAAAGCCTCTCTTGCCATATGAAGGTATCCCTTCGCACAAGAGAGGTGACATCCAATAGTTAGCATTTTTTTTATAAATAACTTCTTATTTGCGAGTACTTACCCGCGAACTACTTTTCCAGCTTTTAGGCATGACGTGCAAACTCTTGCACTTCTGCTTCTACCTGAAGCATCTTTAATTGAGACCTTTTGAACGTTCGGTCTAAATACTCTATTAGTCACTCTATGCGAGTGAGAAACATTGTGTCCTGTTCTTGGGCGCTTTCCGCATATTTCACAAACTTGAGACATTGTTCTTCTCCTCTTATCTAAAAGTTCTTTTCTCTTACTATCAAATAAATTTACTCTTCTGTGTATGCTCTTTGTATGCTGTCATCGATTTTAATAGATGGAGACATTGTAGAAGAAATTGCGATGCTTTTAACGTATTTGCCCTTTGCAGCGGCAGGTTTTGCTCTGAGAATTGCATCGTAGACTGCACCATAATTCTCTGCCAACTTGTCAGCATCGAAGCTAACTTTACCAATAATTACGTGGCAAATGCCAGCTTTATCTGCTCTATATTCAACTTTGCCACCCTTTAGGTCAGCGATCGCTTTGGCAACGTCTTTAGTAACAGTGCCCAACTTTGGATTAGGCATCAAATTTCTAGGTCCCAAAATCTTACCTAGTTTACCAACATTGCCCATTTGATCAGGCGTTGCAACAGCAGCGTCGAAATTGAACTCGCCCTTGTTAATAGCTTCAGTCAACACATCAGTTCCGACGATATCAGCGCCTGCAGCCTCAGCTGCTTTTGCATCTTCGCCCTCTGCAAAGACTGCAACTCTGACATTTTTGCCTGAACCGTTAGGCAAACTTACTGTGCCTCTAATTTGTTGATCTGCTTGACGAGTGTCAACGCCTAGCTTAAAGTCTGCAGTAACTGTTTCGTCGAATTTGACGTGATCGATTTCTTTTAGAAGTTTGCAACCTGCAATCGGAGAATATTGCTTGTCCTCAATTTTTTCAGCTGCACTACGATAAAGTTTTGATTTTTTAGCCATCTTAATTTGTCCTTTCTTGCATTGTCTAATCTAAAACAAATTTGTGGTCATAATCGGGAGGCTAATCCCCTGCCACATAAAAAAATTTATGAAAAATCGCGCCACCGAATCAGGCTGCAGTGACGCGATAATTCCCAAGTAAAAGCTTTAGCTCTCGCCTACATCTTCTCCTTTAAGAAGAGCTGCAAGCTTACGAGTGACAGGATACTTAATTTTCATATCTCTGCCTTCGATTCTAACACCCATAGATCTTGCTGTGCCAGCAACAATTTCTTTTGCTGCATCGATATCATTAGCGTTTAGATCAGGGAGTTTAATCTCTGCTATCTCTGTGAGCTGCTCATCAGTTAGCGTTCCAACAGTTTGTAATTGCGGAATTCCAGCACCACTTTGGATACCAAGCTTCTCTTTAATAAGAACAGCTGCAGGGGGAGTCTTTAGAACAAAGTCAAAAGTTGTATCCTCATAAATAGTAATCTCAACAGGGATAATAGTTCCCTTTTTGCTCTCTGTAG
>CAVFJE010000001.1:1193-3156 GCA_963622845.1 Dialister sp. CAG:486 | reverse complement strand
ACCATAAGGAGTGCCAGTTGTGACCACTGCTCTTTTCGGCCAACTGTTAGCTATTTCATCTTTGTTCCAAATATCAGCCATATAAAAAGCTACTCTTCCGCCCTAAAGTTCTAGATTTTCATTGTTCGAGGCACTTTGAGCCTTCTTTGCGCTTCTAATCAAGAATTCGGCATTAGAGTTAGTTTGCTTAAGTGATTTAATCAACATCGACATAGATCTCTCTGTACTTCCAATGTTAGCAAGAACTCTTCTAACTGCCCAAATAAGTGGAGCTTCTTGCCCATCAAGGAGCAGCTCTTCTTTTCTAGTTCCTGACGTTATAGGATCAATTGCTGGGAAGATTCGTCTATCAGCCAAGTTTCTATCAAGCTTAAGCTCCATGTTGCCAGTTCCCTTAAACTCCTCAAAGATAACCTCGTCCATCTTAGATCCAGTATCAATAAGCGCTGAAGCTAAAATGGTAAGAGAACCACCATTTTCAATGTTTCTTGCAGCTCCTAAAAATCTCTTTGGTGGATAAAGAGCCGTCGAGTCAACACCACCTGACAATACTCTGCCGCTAGCAGGTTGACCAAGGTTGTAAGCTCTAGCTAAACGCGTGATTGAATCGAGCAAAATTACAACATCAGTTCCCTGTTCTACGAGGCGTTTTGCACGCTCGATAACAAGTTCAGCTACTTGAATGTGGTTTTCGCAAGGCATATCAAAAGTAGAAGATATAACTTCTCCATGAATTGAGCGCTCCATGTCTGTAACTTCTTCAGGTCTCTCATCAACCAACAAACACATTAGGTACACTTCAGGATTATTAGTATGAATTGATGCTGCAATATCTTTTAGAATTGTTGTTTTACCAGCTTTCGGAGGAGAGACAATCAATCCTCTTTGACCTTTGCCAATAGGTGCTGCCAAATCAATAACTCTTGCAGTTATCGCGTCTTTTCCATGCTCCATAATGAGCCTCTCATCAGGATAAATTGGTGTTAGGTCCGAAAATTTTGGACGCGTCGCAAAATCATCTAGAGGCACTTCATTGACTGCAAGTACTGTTTGAATAGCTGCAAATTTTTCACCTTGACGGGCTGGTCTTGTTTGACCTGTAATTTTGTCACCCTTACGAAGACCGTTTCTTCTAATCGTTGAAAGACCAACATATACGTCATGTTCGCCTGGCAGATAACCATCCATTCTCAAAAAGCCATATCCGTCTGGCAAAATATCAAGAATTCCCGATACTTCCATGAAACCTTCAGCAATCGCTAGTGCGATATAGAGACGCTCAACAATTTCAGCTTTTCTCATGCCAGAAGCGTCAATGCCTGTTTTTGCTGCTTTCTCACGAAGATCAGAGACAGTCATGGCTTCGAGATCAGCCTTTGAAACGCTCGGTTCGTATTGAGCACCATTTCTCTTTGGTCTATTCTTGCCATTTCTATCTTTTAATTTCTTTTGATCGTCTGACTGTGCTTTTGTTGCTCCATCTTCACCAGTTGTAGCATCTTCTGGCACAGCCTCCATCAATGCTTGAACTTTCGCTGCCTCTATCTCAGCTTTAGTTCTTCTTTTGCGTTTAGGCTTATCGTCTGAATCATCTAAACTCTCTGATTTTGATGACATATCTAAAAGCTCTTCTGCCATAGCTTTTGACTTCAACTTTTGAATTTCTTCCATCTCAGCTTTGGTACGTCTTTTACGTCTTTGCTTAGGTTTTTCTTCAGTTTTTGTAGTCTCTTCTACGAGAGTCTCCTCTTTCTTTTTACGTGGCATAATTATTTAACTTTCTCCCAATCCGTCAAAAAAGATTCTATTCCAGCATCTGTGAGCGGATGCTTTACTAACTTTTTCAAAACTCCAAATGGAACAGTCGCAATATCAGCTCCACCTAGCGCACATTGTGTCACATGATTAGCGCTTCTAACACTCGCCGCTATTATCTCAAGCTTTTCTCCGCAAACTGTATTCT
>CAVFJE010000001.1:0-1183 GCA_963622845.1 Dialister sp. CAG:486 | reverse complement strand
CTCTAAAATCGTAATTGCCAATCGCTTGACAAATTTGAAAAACTTGCTCAAGTCCATCTTCAGAAATATCGTCAAAGCGACCGATAAAAGGCGAAATGTATCTAGCACCAGCTCTAGCTGCTAAAATCGCTTGAGGCACAGTAAAGCAAAGTGTCATATTTACTCGAATACCACAATCAGCAAGCTCTCTTGTTGCAGCTAAGCCTTCAATACAAGTTGGCAACTTGACTACAACATTAGGTGCTATTGAAGCCAAAACTTTGCCATCTGCAATCATCTCATCTCTTGTCATTGCAACCGACTCTGCACTTACTGGGCACCCCTCTCCAACAATTTCACATATTTTGCCTATGTGTGAATGAAAGTCCTCTAACTTCCCTCCAATTTTTGCATAGAGTGTAGGATTTGTTGTGACACCTGCGAGTGCACCCCAAGAGTTTGCCTCCTCAATTTCCTTGAGGTCTGCGGTATCGATGAAAAATTTCATAATTCTAAACGATTCCTTCTTTTGACTTTGATTATCACGTTTAAGCGCCTGAATTTTCTACTTGAAACTTATCCCTATGACGCTAAACTCAACATATTTCAATCGTTTCAAGTACATGACTAGTATAGCAAAAAAAAATAATTTGTAAACAAAACGTTTTTTTATTTCGATTTTTGATTTTTTCTCACTATTTCTTAACCAAATTATTCCAAATTTCAATAGTAGAGGGATGCAATACCTTGCCATTCATGATTAGCTTAATCGTCCAATATTGATAGACTTTCTTATAGAGTTCAAAGAGCGTTGACTTCCCTATCATATCTGTGAGCTCCTCTAATTCAGGATATTGCCTAGTTGGCTCAATTGCATCGGCAACATAAATTATCATGTCTAGATCACTCATCGCCAAATTGGCAGTTGTGTGCACGGCAATAGCATTTATGACATCTTTTGGCATATCGCTAAACATATCCTGCAATTCAGCCGCAGCTGTCGGGCCATGCAAAAGCTGTGGCATGTTATCAACTACCCACTCTCCAACTTCTTCGATAATGCCATATTTCTTGCACTTCTCTTTAATCTCTTTATTGCTAAGACCTTTATCCCAATCGTGCAGAATGCCAGCTAAACGTGCTTTTTTCTCATCACAAGCATAAGCACGAGCCAATTTTTTTGCAGTCTTTGAAACACTAACTA